>CAZOIX010000109.1:0-8865 GCA_964579685.1 uncultured Mycobacterium sp. | reverse complement strand
GCATCCGCACGCTCGCGGATCGCACGCGCGGCCGACTCGCGATCGCGGGCGGTCTCGCCGCGCCACACCTTGAGGATCAGGGGAAGCAGAAACACCAGGACACAGACCGCAATGGCCAGCAGTCGCAGCAGCATCGCGGTCGGGGACGCCAACGTCTGATCGTTCATGGCCGCCCACCGCGCACCCAGACCGTGGTCCACATCCGCCGCGGCCGCCACGCGGGCCTGCGTCAGCTCGCGCTCGCCCTCGGCGATATCCGCGTCCAGCGCGGGTACGCGGAGGTCACGTTCGGCTACCGCACGGTCCAGCTGTCGCGTGGCGTCGTCGAGAAACGCGTTGGCCGTGCGGTTTTCGGGCCCGGCGCCGGGCAGCCCGGTGATACGTGTCTGCGGACATCCTGGCGAGGCGGTGAATTCGCAGCGCGCCACGACCAGCGCCTCATCGCGCAGCCGCGCCGCACGGGTGACGGCGTCGTCGAGCCCGGCCCGGGCGTCGATGCTGCGCTGCAGACCAGCGGCGGCCTGGGCGACCGCGGGCGTCGCGTCCACGCGAGCGGCGGCCTGTTCGCGCAGCGAGCGGTCCACCGTGCCGGAGAGCAGCACGACCGCCGCGAGTTCGCCGACGACGACGCCGAGGGCCACACCGATCGCCACACGTCCTGCCACGCCCGCCCAGCTACGCGACGCACCGCTGGAGATCGCCCAGCTCACCGCCCCGGCCAGTACGGCGAAGACCGACGTCACGGCGATGACGGTCACTGTCGACGCGGCTGTCGAGCCGGATACCGCCAGGGCGGCGATCAGCCACGCCAGCGCCGTCGCGAGAAGCACCGCGACTCCGGCAGGCGTCAGTCTGTTGGCATACATCAACAACTCCCGAGTTCTGGCGCGACGGCACGACGACGACACACCGAACCGGCGACATTGGGGTGGTGTGGTCAGGCGGAAGGGAAACCCCCTGCAGATCGCGCCGTCACATCGGCTGCGAATACCAGAAATCTTCTCATATGGGCATCCCGAACGCTGGGCTCGGTGGCCGGTGCCGCGCCCCGACTGTTTTGCCCGGCTAAGGTATCGGCGAGTCGCACACCGGCGCGCCGCATCCGAAAGATCCTTGATACATGCGAGTTGACGGACGGGACATCACCGTCTCGGGCAGCCTGCTGCAGCCGTTGACCCGCCGGACCAATGACATCGTCCGCGTCGCCCTGTCCGGGGCGTTCCTGGCGGTCGTCATCACCAGCTCGCTGATCACCCGCAATGAGTGGGTGGCGCTGGAGCAGTCCATCTCCGGGATCGTCTCCTTCCTCACGCCCACCCAGGCCAACCTGGTCTACCTGGCCTATGGCGTGGCGATTCTGGCGCTGCCGTTCGTCATCCTGGTGAGCCTGATCGTCGCCCGCCAGTGGAAGCTGCTCGGCGCCTACGCCGCCGCGGCCGCCATCGCCGGATTGGCGCTGTCGATCACGAACGCGGGCATTGCAGCGCCGCAATGGCATTTCGACCTCCGGGATCGCCTCGACACCCTGCCCTCGCAGTTCGTCGACGACCCGCGGTGGATCGCGATGCTGGCTGCCGTGTTGACCGTCTCGGGACCGTGGCTGCCTGCGCGGTGGCGGCGCTGGTGGTGGACGCTGCTGCTGGCGTTCGTGCCGATCCATCTCGTCATCAGCGCGATCGTGCCTGCGCGCTCGTTGTTCGGCCTGGCCGTGGGCTGGTTCGTCGGGGCGTTGGTCGTGCTCGTCGTCGGCACGCCCGGCCTCGAGGTGCCTCTGGAGGGGGCGGTGCGGGCGATGGCCCGCCGCGGCTGCCTTGTCTACGAACTCAAGGTGTTGCGGCCATCCGGTGCCGGGCCGCTGATCCTGCAGGCGGCCTGCAAGGACAAGCAGACGACGGCCGTCATGGAAATGTACGGACCGCATCAGCGCGGCGGTGGCGTGCTCGTACAGCTGTGGCGCAAGGTGCGGTTTCGGGATCGGGAGACAGCGCCGCTGCACGCGTCGCTGCGCCGCGCCGTTGAGCACCGCGCGCTGATGGCCATCGCGATCGGCCAGCTCAAGGTCGCCAACATTTCGATCATCGCCGTCGCCGCGCTGGAGCGCAGCTGGACGCTCTACGCCCGCACCCCCGCGCGCGGGACGCCGATCGGCGACTGCACCGCGGCCATCTCGGTCAACCGGGTCTGGGAGTCGTTACGCGAACTTCACGACTGCCAGATCTCGCACGGAGACCTTCGCGCCACCGAGATCACCGTCGATGACACCGTGTTGTTCGGCGGCTTCGACAGCGCCGAGTACGGCGCGACCGAGGCGCAGCTGTCGTCCGACATTGCGCAGCTACTGATCACCACGACGCATCTCTACGATGCGCCGTCCGCGGTGCGTGCGGCCATCGACGCCTTCGGCAAGGACACCGTGCTGTCCGCGTCGCGGCGGCTGACCAAGGCCGCGGTCCCCTCGCGCGTGCGTCAAAGCGTGCGCAATCCGAAGGTCGTCATGGCCACCGTCCGCGATGAGGTGAAGAGCCAGACACGCGTCGACGAGATCCGCACCGAGACCGTCACCCGGTTCACCCGCGGCCAGCTGATCCAGCTGGTGTTGTTGATCGGTCTGGTCTACGTCGCGTATCCGTTCATCAGCTCGGTGCCGACGTTCCTCACCGAACTGCGCACCGCGAACTGGTGGTTCGCGCTGCTGGGACTCGCGGCGGCGGGGTTGACGTATCTCGGTGCCGCGGCGGCGTTGTGGGCCGCCGCCGACGGGGTGGTGAAGCTTCGGGGTCTGATCGTCATGCAGGTGGCCAACAAGTTCGCCGCGACCACCACGCCCGCGGGCGTCGGCGGCCTCGCGCTCAGTGCCAGGTATTTGCAGAAGGGCGGCGTCAGTCCCATCCGGGCGACGACCGCGGTGGCGCTGCAGCAGTCGGTGCAGGTGATCACCCACATCCTGCTGCTGATCTTCTTCAGCACAGCGGCAGGCGTGTCCGCCAATCTTTCGCGGTTCGTGCCGAGCATCAATGTCGTGTACCTGGCGGTGGGCCTGCTGCTGGGGCTGGTCGGCACATTCCTGCTGGTGCCCCGGCTGCGACGCTGGCTGGCGACGTCGGTGCGGCCGCGGCTGGAGGAGGTGATCGGCCACCTCATCGAACTCGGCCGCGAGCCCAAGCGCCTGGCGGTGATCGTGGGCGGTTGCGCGGCAACCACTCTCGGCAATGCCTTCGCCCTGTGGGCTGCGATCGAGGCGTTCGGCGGCAACACGTCGTTCATCACCGTCACCGTCGTGACGATGATCGGTGGCACGTTGGCCTCCGCGGCGCCGACGCCCGGCGGTGTCGGCGCGGTCGAGGCGGCGTTGATCGGTGGCCTGGCGGCGTTCGGCATGGCGGCGGCCATCGCTGTTCCTTCGGTGCTGCTCTACCGCGTGTTGACGACCTGGCTGCCGGTGTTCGCCGGCTGGCAGGTGATGAGGTGGATGACCCAGAACTCCCGCATCTGAGGGCGATTTCGGTGCGCAAACATTCGCTCAGCGGTCGTTAGCGCACCGAAATCACTCGGGGCTGAACCAACTGACGCGTGGAAGCGTCCAAATCTCTGTGCTGAACGACGTGCTTCGTGAGCAGGACGGCGTCATCACACTGGCTCAGGCTCGTCGCGCCGGACTCAGCATGCAATCGGTAGTGCGCCGGGTGCAGGCCGGCGAGTGGCGGCGGTGCGGTCGAGGGGTGTACTTCGTCGAAGACCGCGAGTTCGGCGATCGAGCGCGAATCCGCGCCGCCGTATGGGCCTATGGGGAACGAGCGATTGCCGGCGGACTTGCGGCCGCGTGGTTACACGAGATGACTCAGTTCGCCCCGGACGTGGTCGACGTGACCATGCCGCGCACCGGGCACGGGCGTTGCCATGAGGGAACCCGACTGCGGCGGCGAGATCTCGATCCGACGGACGTATCCGCCATTCGCGGGATACGCGTCACAGCGAGGCTTCTGACGATTCTCGAGACCGCGGTGATTCGCCCTGGCGGTGCCGAACTGATGGATAGGGCGCTGCAACGTGATGTCCGATTGACAGAACTATGGCGAGCGCATCTGCGCAACAAGGGTCGATACGGGTCACCCGCAGCCCGACGCCTGCTGCAGGCCGCCGACGACGGCGCACGGTCCGCCGCCGAGCGTCTCCTTGTGAGGCTCCTACGCGAAGCGGGTATCAGCGGCTGGCAGACGAACTACCCGGTTGCGGGCTACAAGGTCGACGTCGTGTTTCCCGCGCCGAAGGTGGCGGTCGAAACCGATGGCTGGGCATTTCACTCAGATGCGAAGGCGTTTCAGATCGACCGGAAGCGCCAGAACGTCATCGCCGTGGCGGGTTGGCAGGTCCTGAGGTTCACCTGGCTCGACCTGACTGAGCATCCGCAGCGCGTGATCGCCACCATTCGGCGGGCGATTTCGGTGCGCAAACAGTCGCTCAGCGGTCGTTAGCGCACCGAAATCACATCGTGTGTAACGCCGGTTCGCGGTCCGGCACGACGAACGACGCCCCCGTCGCCACGCCCGCACCCGGCCGCGACACATACGGCACCACCCGGAAGTCCGCGCGCAGCTCGTCGGCGGTGACGCGCGCCCGTACATAACCGCGACGGCCGCTGAAATAGCGGATGTGGGGGTTGTCCGCAAGCACCGTGGCGATGTCGTCGCGCGTATCCGACCCGTCACCACCCGAACTGATCGACGTCGTCACCAGTTCGGTCGCCACCACCGGCGACCCGGGATCGTCGGGTCGCGCGTGCACCTCGGCCGCCCAGTGCGAATGGATGTCTCCGGTGAGGACAACGGCATTGCGCACCGGTGAGTGCTCGATGCCAGCCACGATGCGGTCCCGGTTGGCCGTGTAGCCATCCCACGCATCGGGGTTGAATCCGCGACGCGGCCCCGGTGTCAGGTCCAGCTGCGAGAAGAACACCTGCTGACCCAGGATGTCCCAGCGCGACCGGGATTGCTGAAACCCGTTGAGCAGCCAGCGTTCCTGTACGGCGCCGGTGAGCGTGGCGGCCGGGCGCAGACGGTCGACGCATTCGGTGCCCAGCTCGTCGGCGCATGGCTGATCGGTACGGTACTGCCGGGTGTCGAGCATGTGCACCGTCGCCAGACCGCCCCACTGCATGCGCCGGTAGAGCCGCATCCGGTTGCCGTGGGGAACCGCGGAGCGCCGCAGCGGCATGTTCTCGTAGTAGGCCTGCAGCGCCGCGGCACACCGTGTCGGGAACGCGGGGTCGGGTTTCTCGGGCACCTCGCCGGCCCAGTTGTCGGCGACTTCGTGATCGTCGAAAACCGCCAGCCAGGGCGCCGCCGCGTGCGCGGCCTGTAGATCCGCGTCGGTCTTGTACTGCGCGTAGCGCTGCCGGTAGTTGGCCAGTGTCACCGTCTCAGGGCCGACGTGGGCACGCACCCCGGTCGCCGATGCGGCGTACTCGTACTGGTAATCGCCAAGGTGCACAACGAGATCGGGTTGCTCGTCGGCGAGCCGGCGGTAGGCGGTGAACCAGCCCTGCTGATAGTTCGAGCACGATGCGACACACATCGTCATCGGCGTCAGCGAGCCACCGTCAGGTGCGGTGCGGGTTCGGCCGGACGGAGACACATGCCCGCCCGCGCGGAAGCGGTAGTAGTAGTCGGCGTCCGGGCGCAGGCCGGCGAGTTCGACGTGCACGCTGTGCGCTGATTCGGGCACGGCCGTCGTCACGCCGCGCTGCTCGACGCGGCTGAACCATTCGTCGCGCGCCACTTCCCATTCGACGTCGACCCCGCGCGCAGGCATGCCGCCGAATCCGTCATCGGCCAAGGGATTCGGCGCCAGCCGGGTCCAGATCACGGCGCCGTCCGCCGCGGGATCACCGGAGGCGACCCCGAGCGTGAAGGGGTCCGACCGCAGAGGGGTGTGGCGACGGTCGGCGCTGAACCCGGCGATGGGCAGCGCGGCGAGTATCAATGCGCTCTTGAGAACGGTACGGCGACTCGGACGCACAGACACCGCCGAGTGTCAGAAAGCCGTCTGTCCGGCCGGTGACGGGCAGGCATACGGTGTCTCCCCGCGGAAGGGCCATTACGCAAACACCCGCGTTGGCGCGAATCAGCAGCGGGACAGGCCATACTGAGCCGGTGTCTGAACTCAACGTCGTCGGCGGCCCGCTGGAGCCGTGCGGTACCGATCCGATGACGGGCTTCTTCCGTGACGGCTGCTGTTCGACCGGACCTCAGGACATCGGCAGGCACACCATCTGCGCCGTCGTGACCGCCGAGTTCCTCGAACATCAACGTTCGATCGGCAATGACCTGACGACCCCGATGCCCGAGTACCGCTTTCCCGGATTGGAGCCCGGGGACCGCTGGTGCGTCACCGCGGTGAACTGGCTGCGCGCATATCAGGACGGATATGCGGCGCCGGTTGTCCTCGCCTGCACCCACGAGCGCACGCTCGACGTCGTGCCGATCGAGGCGCTGCGGGAAAACGCCGTCGATGTTCCCGACGACCTCGGAGATCTTTGACGCAATACCGTCAGCACGCCGCGGATCAGGAATACCGTGTGCGCTATGACTGATCAGGTACCCGCGGTCACCACCGGGCATCCACCGGAAAAGCTCCTGAAAGTCGCGAACCCGATGCTGCGTTTCCTGCTGGGCACCCCGCTGGCGGGTCCGCTGCGCCACCAGCTGATGGTGTTGAACTTCAGGGGACGAAAATCCGGCCGCCCGTTCTCGATCCCGGTGAGCGCACATCACATCGACGGTTCGCTCTACGCCATCGCGAACGCCGGGTGGAAGCACAACTTCAACGGTGGTGCCGACGCCGACGTTCTCCACGACGGGCAGACGACGAAGATGCACGGCGAAATCATCACCGACCCCGCCGACGTCGCCGATCTCGCCCATCGCTGCGCCCAGTCCTACGGCGTCAAGAAGGCGCAGACGATGATGGGGCTGAAGTTCCGAGACGACCGGATGCCGACCGTCGAGGAATTCGCCGAGGGCATCGCGCGCGAGAAGATCGTCGCCGTCAAGTTCACTCCGCGCTAGCCCATGCAGCTCTCGGGCAAGACCGTTCTGCTCACGGGTGCCACCGGCGGGCTGGGCCAGGCCATCGCATCAGCCCTTGCGGACCGCGGCGCGACGATGATCCTGAGCTCACGCAAGCGCGACGAACTCGATCTCCTCGCGGGGTCGCTGGCCGGCGAGGGTCACCGCACCATCGTCAGCGACCTCGCGGAGGACGGCGCGACCCGTGCGCTGCTGGACGAGGCGGGAGACATCGACGTCCTGGCCGCCAACGCCGCGCTGCCGGCGTCGGGCAAGCTCGACAGCTTCACCGCACATCAGATCGACCGCGCCCTGCGCGTCAACCTCGAGTCGCCGATCCAGATGACCCGTGAACTGATCCCCGCGTTCACGAAGCGGCGGTCGGGACACTTCGTCTACATCTCGTCGATGTCCGGGAAGGCGGCGACGGCTGGCGCATCGCTTTATGCTGCAACGAAATTCGGACTGCGAGGTTTCGCGCTGTGTCTGCGCGACGACTTGCGGCCCCTCGGCGTCGGTGTTTCGGTGGTCAGCCCGGGAGCCATCCGCGACGCGGGAATGTTCGCCGATTCGGGTGCCCCACCGCCGCCGTTGATCGGCACCGGCACACCTGAGCAGGTCGGCGGCGCGGTCGTGACCGCGATCGAGCGCAACCGCGCCGAGGTCGACGTCGCCCCGCTGGCGCAGCGCGTGTTGGCGCGGTTCGCGATGAACGCACCCGCGATGGCGTCCCGCCTCGGCGGCGACATCGCCGCCAAGGCCGCCGAGCAGATCGCCGCCGGACAGACGGAGAAGCGTTGATGTCCGCTGAAGCCGGCGAATTGGCCGCCGCGCGAGAGGCCTATTCGCGGGGCGATTGGCGCTCGGCCTACGAGCATTTCGCCCGCGCGGTCACGACCGACGAGCTGAGCACCGATGACCTGTCGTCCTACGGCATGGCGGCGTGGCGGCTGGGCTACGGCAGAGAATCCATCCGGTTGTCCGAAGAGGCCTTCAATCGATTGGTGGCCGAGAACAACACGCGGACCGCCGCCATGAAGGCTGCCGACGTCGCGCTGCAGTGGCTCAACGGTGGCGACCAGACGATCACCCGGGTGTGGGTGAATCGCGCGCGCCGACTGCTCGAATCCACCCCCGAGGACGAGGCGTTCGCCTATCTGCTGTACGTGGACTCGCAGCTGTCGGTAATCGACGGGCAGTACGACGCGGGGGTGCAACGGGCCCTGGAACTCCAAGAGTTCGTCAGCCGGAGCAACTCGCCCGGGCTGGCCGCACTCGGCTTGACCGCCAGTGGGCTGTCGAAGCTTCCGTTCGCGCGCACCGGCGAGGCGCTGGCCGAACTTGACGAGGCGATGATGCCGGTGCTGGCGGGCCAGGTCCCCGTGGACTGGGCCGGCGACATCTACTGCGCCGTGATTCACGAGTGCTATCGACTCGGAGATCTGAGCCGCATGAAGACCTGGACCAACGCGATGGACAAATGGCGTGAGGGCCCCGAGGTCGCCGCATCCTGGTACGGCACCACGTGCGAAGTCCACAAATGGCAATTACTCAGCGCCACAGCCGATTACCGCGAGCTGGAACAGCGACTGGTCGCGGCCCTCGACGTCATCGAGGATTTCCACGTGGCGACGGCGGGTGAGGGCCACTACGAACTCGGTGATATCCGTCGGCGGATGGGCGACATCGATGGCGCCCGTACGGCTTTCGCGAAGGCACGGGAGATCGGCTTCGAACCCCTCCCCGGTGAGGCGCTGCTGAAATGCCAACTCGGCGAGGACGCCGCCGGTCTTCACCGCGC
>CAZOIX010000108.1:2105-8874 GCA_964579685.1 uncultured Mycobacterium sp. | reverse complement strand
GGAAGGGCTACACCACCAACCTGACCAGCGCGTCCTCGACGTTCGTCATCGATGCCTACCACCAGCTTTGGCACATCGAGAAGTCCTTCCGGATGTCCAAGCATCACCTGCAGGCCCGCCCGATCTATCACCACCTGCGTGAATCCATCGAGACCCACCTGAGCATCGTGGTCGCCGCGATGGCCGTAAGCCACCACGTCGAAACCCAAACCGGCTGGAGCATCAAGAAATTCGGGCGGTTCTGCCGAATTCCTTGTTGCTCCAACGGGTGTAGAGATCAAGACAATGGCAGACGGCCGTCGCTGTCATAGAAGGCGTCGGTGTAAACCCGGTTGGCCGGAATGCCTTTGAGCTCGAGAAGCTCGCCAACGGTGTCGCACATGTCCGGAGCGCCACACAGGTACGCGTCGTACGCCGACGCCTCACTGATATCACTGGCGATCACTCGCGTGATACTGCCGTAGCGTGCGTTCGACACCTCTGCGGGCTCACCGCGTGACACGCACGGAATGAACTGGAAGTGGGGGAGCTGCTGCGCGAGCTCGTCCAGCAGATCGAGGTAGATGAGATTGGCCGCGCTAACAGCACCGTAGTAGAAGCGAATCGCGACATTGATGCCTGAGCTGGCGGCGTCGCACAGAATCGACAGAATCGGTGCGATTCCCGAACCGGTCGCCGCCGCGATGACGGGTCGGCCGCTTTCGCGCAAAAACATTGTGCCGAAAGGTCCTTGAACATTGAACGTGGTGCCGGGGGTTAGCTCACTTAGCCGGCCACTGAATGCTCCGCCGGGCACCCGCTTGATGCAGAAGGTCAATTCGAGGTCGGAGACCGGTGCGTTGAGGATCGAGTAAGGCCGACTCTTTCCAGGGTGAGCGAACGACAACTCGGCATACTGGCCTGCCCGGAATCTCAACGACCGGTCAAGTCTCACCCGCACCTCGGTCAACTTCTCAGTGAGGCATCGCTGTTCCACGATCGTACCGGTATAAGACGAGGGTGGCTCAAGCGGCGGGAGCTCCTCGGCTTCGGCGTCGTTGTCGAGCTCGATGATCAGATCGCTCAACGCTTGAGTACAGCACAGCAGGATCGCGCCATCCACGCGGTCCGCACGCGTCAGCGCATAAACCGAAGCTCCGGAATCCTCGACATCGCCGTCGACCAGCCAGTGCTTGCATGATGAGCACTTACCCCGCCGGCAACCGTACCGAATCGAAATTCGATGGCGCAGGGCCGCCGTCAGGATGTCCTCCCCGGTGTCCACGTGGAACTCAGCTCCGGACGGCTCCAACCGGACAGTGGGCATCAGCGCCCAGTCCGGTCGAGCTGTGCCATATCGGCGGTGACGATGAAAACGTCGTCCTCGGACACAATCCGACCGTAGTACGTGGTCATGCAGACGAGGAACTGTGACATTGTCAGAGAGCGGCCGAGGTAGTCGGCGACCGCGTCGAGCGGAATGCTGATGCTACCTTTTGCCTCGAACTGATAGTAGGGCCCCTGATCCTTGACTCGGACCCACGGGCATTGGTCGCTGATGTACTCAAATGCGGCTTGCGCCTCGCTGCTCTTGGCCAGACATACACCTATTTGTTGGCGAGGTCGCTCGGCGATCTTTATGTGCGGAGCATTGGAGTTCATGGTGCCGCCTCACTTGCCGGGGACGGTCAAGCCGACCTGGTCCAGCACATCGCGTGTGTCAGCGAGGGCCCGATCGAGCGCCCGCTGTCCGAAGTCGCCGTTGACTGCCGCCGTTTTGAAGAGCGGCAGGAAAGCCGAGGCTGCGGCAATCGCCATCGGATACCACGACTCCACCCACGACTGCATCACTTCACGGTTCCGGGTGTTCGACACCGTGCGTCCGACCCGGTCGGAGTCAGCAGACACCATTTTGACCAATGCCATCGCCATCGCCCGGTTCCGGGCCCGAGCCGCTTCTGCGGTCATCTCGATCACCGTGGTCACGACGTCGCCATGTAGCGGGGCCAGTCGGCGAAAGAACTCACTGCCGACCAGCGCCGTGTAAAGCGGTTCGATGATCAGGTTGGTCATCAGCAGTACTTCACACCAGTCGGTCGACGACATCACGCGTTCGACGAGGCGACGCGCGGGCTGACAGATCGGATCATCAAGCCAGTTGGCCAAGCCCAGACCTTCCTCGTAGTCAGCGATGTGCTCATGAAGGCTGAGGCTGTACAGAGCAATGTTCTGCTGATGTCGCAACCTGTCCTGGGCGGCGAACACCGAGGCCATGGTCAAGGTGTCTGACAATGCCTCGCGCGCGACGAAAGCATGCGAGCGGAACATGCCCCATTCGAATGATGCGAATGCCTCGTAGTGATGTGCCAGTAGCTCCAGCCAGATCGGCGAGATATCGGAGAACGCACCGTTAAGTTGCGCCCCGGTCATCACCGCGGAGACCGACCGTTCGAACTGTGCAAGCTGTTTGACGTACGGACGCTGCCACACCCCGGACGGATCTCGATACTCGAACCAATTTGGATACGAAAGGGCCGTGCTCTCGGGCCGGTGGATGCCACTACCGTCCGGCCGCAGGGCGAGCCATCCGCCGACCTCGAACTGGCCGAGGTCGGGCTGGGTATTGCAAATGACCGCTTCGTACTCGGTCAGCCTGCGCTTCTGCGGGCGCACATAAGTCAGATCGCGGGGCGAATAGAAGCCCTCGGCGACCGTCTCCAAAATGACTCCTGCCGAGGTCAGTCCGTCGTCACAGCCGGCAGTGCCGGACATCAGATTCGGGTGAATGCGTCGGCCGGCAACGACTTGAGCGGGTCAGTAAGGACGAAACTAGTGCGGCGGATGTCGTCAATGGTCCACAGCCACCGTTCGCTAGTGTGCAGATGGGGCTGTCCGATCAACGTCCGGCCGTCCGATCTGAGCAATCCGAACTCCTCGATGTATCGCGCTAACTCGACCCCGTCGTTGACCTCCCACCATGTCAGCCCCTGATGCTTGGCTGGATCCTGTCGGAAGATTTGGAAGCAAGGTGCTGAACAGAAGGCGTGCCGTCGGCCCGCCGAGTCGATGGCCAGCTGCATCTCGTTGATGTCGGGTCGAGGCAACACAGCCGGCATCTGGCACACCCGGCAGAGCGGCGGCAACGGCGCAAGGGAGCCGAGCGCCAACTGCCCGTGGCGGGGATCGGCCATCTCTCGATACGCTGTCCAGAACCCGGCATAGTGCTTTTCCCAACCCGGATAGTTGGTCTCGAACCAATCGAAGTCAGCCTCTGTCATGTAGTCGGATCGCCACGCGTGCACGGGCCACAGCGCAGCCGACACCATCGCCATGGTGTGCCCGCCCCATTGGACGTGGCGCTTGGCGTCGCCGATCCACCGCGGTAGCTGTAAGCCGAACGGTTCCAGCCGTTCGATGTAGCTGCCCCCCCAGTCCTCCCAGACCCACTCGTCCCAGTAATCGCGGTAGGACTGCATCGTCCTCGATTTCGAGAAGTAGTCGTAGACAACGCCCTGGAAGTTGTCGAGGAAGCAGTGTTGGCGCCAGAAGGCGGTGTCGAAGTCGAGCTGCAGCATCGGGAGGTTGTCGGGCTCGGTCAACACAGCCGCCAACGTCGCGTACCCGTTCGACATATGGCGGGCTTCATCCGACTGGATCGACAGGAACACCGATGGTGTTGCCTGGTCCCCATTGGCAGCAGCGAGTTCGGTGAAAGCGACGAACAGCGGATTGGTGTACGCAGTCTCGCTGACCACCTGCAGATTGACCGCATTCGTGATCGGGTCGTCGTTCATGAACAGCTCGAAACACGCTCTTCCCGGCCGCGCAAGGGGATCAAACGCCCGCATCTTGAAGCCGGAGTTGAACCCCGCCGGATCCGGTGCATGTTTGGCGAAGTATCGGCTCAGGTAGGCTTCCTGGTTGACGTGGCGTACCTCATCGAGCATTTGGGCCAGGTAGCCTTGCCGCAATTCGGGATTAGATACGGTGTCGACGAGCATCGACGCGCACTTCAGTGCGCCGTACTCGGCAAAGTTCACGACCGCCAGCACGGGTTTCATGACTTCCATGAAGCGGGGTTCGGCCTCGCTGGGGTTGCTCATCCGGGCTAGCGCATCTTCGAGCGAACCGTACGTCCTGTCGTCCTTCTCCTCTTCCATGCTGGCGTACTCGCGCACAAGCGTGCGGAACGGATCTTTTGTTCGTGGCGGGATCTTGTACTTCGTCGGGTAGTGCGCATCGCGATGGAAGTACGAAGGCTCCCAGTCAAACTTCTTGATCTTTTCGTGCTCGGCCGACACTGGCACTGACATCACCTCCCTAAGAGCTTAGCAAATAGTCGACTCGGGGGCTCAGCCCGGCCTATTTTACCACCGCCAACGTAAACTTCCCCCATGTCAAATACCTCCGAACGGAGGTATTTGACGTGGAGGTGATAACAAAGAGGTGGAGCTTTTTCCCGATCCCCGCGCCTTTCTGGCGTACCGTTGCGTTATGCGATCTGACGGCTTTACGCACACCTACAGCAAAGTTGGCGGAGCGGCGATACGCCCGCCGGTTGCCCTGGTGTTGTTGGTCGACGATCATCCGATAGTGCATCTAGGTGTCGAGCGGGTAGTCGAAGACTTTGCTGATATCGAGATGTGCCCTGGGGCCCATAGCGGCAAAGCCGGCGCGGCCCTGGCGGCACAGCTGCGGCCGGACCTCGTATTGCTGGATTTGCATCTGCCTGATTTGTCGCTCCCGGAGGCGGCGACCGCGATCCGCAGCGCGCGGCCTGCGGTGAAGCTGATCCTATTCACAGGTGACAACAACCCCACGGTCGGACAGGTCGCCAATCTCGTCGGCGTGGACGGCATTGTCCACAAGGACAATGCCTGCGGCGTTCTGATCACCGCCATCCGAGAGGTCATGGCCGGACGGCGGTATTGCGATCCGGCGATCGGCGGCGCCTCCTTGATGCTGCCGCGTCGCGAGTACCAGGTGCTGAAGCGGTTGGCTATGGGTGAGAGCAACTCGCAGATCGCATCGCACCTCGGCTTGGCGGACAACACGATCAAGTCCTATATCCAATCGCTGCTGGTCAATCTCAACGCCCGCAACCGGTTGGACGCCGTGATCAAGGCGCAGCAGGCTGGAATACTCTAGTCGCGGGCACCCAGGCCCGGACGGTGTGACCGCGGCCGTCTGCCTCGTCGAACTTCAACCACCCGCCGGCCCGTGCAACTCGCTCGCCCGTGGTGCGCAGGCCAAGACCGGAGCTGCCTTCGGGATTGGCCTGTCTGTCTTGGCCGTCGTCGGCGACGGACAGCCCGATGCCGTCATCAGCTGGGTACAGACTGACGACGACCGACTGCGCGATGGAGTGTTTCTCAACATTGAGAAGGGCTTCACGTGTGGCCAGTCGCAGCGCTTCGGCCCTCCCGAGTTGCACGTGCGGCAGGTCACCGAGCACGACGAGGGTCGCCTCGACGCCGGTCCGCTCGGAAAACTCCCGGCAATCGCCGCGCAAAGCAACGGCGAGTGCCTTCTTGTCTGGCGGGGTGTGAAGCGCCACCGATTCAGTGCGCAGCTCCGAACTCGCGCGCTCCGACAGCCTTATCGCGTCTTGCAGCAGATCGAAAACCGCTCGCTCCGGCTGTTTTGCGAGGGCGGACTCCAGCGCCGCGCGCACACTGAACAGTGTCGCACCTATCGAGTCGTGCAGCGCGGCCGCCAGGCGTTGCCGGTCGTCGTAAACGGCCACCTCCGCCATTTCGCGAGCACTCTCCGCAACTTCCATGGCAATTGCCGTTTGCCGTGCCAGAGCGAGAAGTTCGGAGCGTTCGCTATCGCGCCATGGCTCACGGGAGCGCCGGCCGGCGTACAGACATCCGTACAGCCGGTACGCCCGAATAATCGGCGCGGCCATCACTGAGTAAAGCCCTTCGGCGCGGACCGCCTCGTCAAAGTCGTGGCTGATGGACGTACTCGCGCAGTAGTCGGTGACGGCGACGGTGCGTCGACGTACGGCGGCTTCACCACCCAGCCCTTGGTGGGGACCGACCACCAGACCGTTGAGCTGTTCGGTGCGCGCACCGAGCGTGGTGCGGACGACCATGGTGACGAGCATGGTGTCGTCTTCACCCACCCGCTCCGCACCGGCGGCCACGTCGGCCCCGAGCTCGCGGTGCACGATCTCGCACGCGTGCCTGAGCGCCGCGGTACTGTCCAGGTGCGACAACACCGCGGCGAAGTCGGGGCTAATTCCGGAGAACGTCACGTCGAGTCTCATTCTCCCCGGTTGGACTTCGGGAAATTACTTTATCGCAGTGGCATTACCGGGGAAGCCTCGCTGCGCCCTTTAAGGCATTGCTACAGGAAATGTTCACGGGCTTGGCCTCGGTGTAAATATTGATTGCAGCTCGCCCGGGCTCACGTCCTCTCCGAGTGCTCGTGGCTGCCCACTAGCCAGTGTCATGGCACCCCCTTGGAGCGGCGACCACGCGGCGATTGATTCGGCTTTGCTCGACTTACAGCCTCGCAGCGCAAACTTCGCAACGGTACCTCCGAACGGAGGTACCGCTGACATTCGGGCTTATGCGACGCTGACCGCTACGTGATTCGCCTCGTAGGCCGGTGATCGCGCAGACGTGGACGTCAGCGGTGTGTCGGGCCAGCTGCTGTGTCTGCCTACAAATGGAAGGACCACCGAAGGATGGCTTCGCCGATGGACGTGTTCCGCTATCGCGGCTCACAGTCGCGTCGCCCGCTCGGTCAGCTCCGGGTGCTCTTGCGCGTTCGCGCAGTC
>CAZOIX010000108.1:0-2095 GCA_964579685.1 uncultured Mycobacterium sp. | reverse complement strand
GTGGATCTGCATCCTTGTCCATGATGGCCGCGGGGGCGCGCCTTAAGCGGCCGCGCGACTGGCGCGAGCTGATTGTGCAGAGCTGGTTTCTTTTGCGCTTCACAATATTGCCGACCGCCGTGGCGGCGATTTCGCTTACGGTGCTGATCTTCACGCCGACTGTGCGGTGCAACTGGTCGACGCAAAGAGGCATTGTAGAGCGGCGAAGCGGATACGCCACGAGGCCCCAGCTGTGATCGCCTCGCCTCGGCTGGCGGGCAGCTTGGGTGTTCAGTTGAGTCGCCCACTCGGCCATGTGGGTGCGTTTGCGCGGATGTGTTCGTTGACGGGTAGGGCGTTGTTTCGCCCACCGTTGGAGTGGCGGGAATTGATTCTGCAGTCGTGGTTTTTGCTGCGGGTGACGATTCTGCCGACGATCATGGCGGCGATTCCTTTGACGGTGCTGTTGACGTTCACCTTGAATGTTCTGCTGGCCGAGTTCGGCGCAGCAGATATTTCGGGTGCCGGCGCTGCGTTGGGTGCTGTCACTCAGTTAGGTCCTTTGACAACGGTTCTGGTGGTGGCGGGGGCCGGTTCGACCGCGATTTGTGCGGATTTGGGGGCGCGCACCATCCGGGAGGAAATCGACGCGCTGGAAGTGATGGGCATCGACCCCATTCGGCGGTTGGTTCTACCCCGGGTGCTTGCCGCGACGATCGTTGCCACGCTGCTCAACAGCCTAGTGGTGATCGTCGGGTTGGTTGGGGGTTTTGCGTTCAGCGTGTACTTGCAGGACGTCTCCGCCGGCGCGTATCTGTCTACTTTGACGCTGATCACCGGCCTGCCTGAGGTGGTGATCGCGACGGTGAAAGCCGTGTCGTTCGGTCTGATCGCCGGGTTGGTCGGCTGCTACCGGGGTCTGACCGTGTCGGGCGGAGCCAAGGGTGTCGGTACCGCTGTCAATGAAACCGTTGTGCTGTGTGTCATCGCCTTGTACGCGGTCAACGTTGTGCTGACGACCATCGGTGTGCGGTTCGGGACGGGGCACTGACATGTCCACCAGCACTGTCGTGCGTGCGCGTTTCCCTAGGGCGGCAACGAACGTCGGCCGCTTGGCCGGCGGTCCGGCCCGCGCGTTGGACACTTTCGGGCAGATGGTGTGGTTCACGCTGGCCAGCGTCGGCCAGATCCCGACCACGCTTCGCAACTACCGCGCCGAGACAGTCCGGCTGATCGCACAGATCGGGATGGGCACCGGAGCGCTCGCGGTGGTGGGTGGCACCGTGGCGATCGTCGGCTTCATCACGCTGTCGGGGAGTTCACTGGTCGCCATCCAAGGCTTCTCATCGCTGGGCAACATCGGGGTCGAGGTATTCACCGGATTCTTTGCCGCTTTGGTCAATGTCCGCATCGCCGCACCCGTCGTCACCGGCATCGCGCTCGCCGCGACCGTCGGGGCCGGTGCCACAGCCGAACTGGGCGCCATGCGCATTAGCGAGGAAATCGATGCCCTGGAGGTGATGGGGGTCAAGTCGGTCGCGTTTCTGGCGTCGACGCGGATCATCGCCGCGATCGTGGTGATCCTGCCGCTGTACGGCCTGGCGATGGTGATGGCGTTTCTGTCTCCGCAGTTGGTGACCACCGTTCTGTACGGGCAATCCAGTGGCACCTATAACCATTACTTCCGAACTTTCCTGCGTCCTGACGATGTGTTTTGGTCGTTCGTCGTCGCTGTCCTGATTGCGGTGATCGTGATGATCACTCACTGCTACTACGGCTACACCGCCGCGGGAGGCCCCGTCGGTGTCGGCGAAGCCGTCGGCCGGTCGATGCGTTTCTCGCTGGTTGCCGTGGTGGTGGTGGCGATGCTGGCCTCGTTGGCGCTCTATGGCGTCGACCCGAACTTCAATCTGACGGTGTAGCCCCATGACGATGCCGGTGCTCGGGAACACGCGCCACACGCCGCCGTTCAGGACGGTGGCCGCCCTGGCGGCGGTGTTGTTGATTCTCCTCGGCGTCGTGATTTTCGTGCAGTTTCGCGGGGGGTTCACAGCGAAGGTGCCGTTGACACTGATCTCTGACCGCGCGGGACTGCTGATCGGGCCCGGGTCCAAGG
>CAZOIX010000107.1:0-8879 GCA_964579685.1 uncultured Mycobacterium sp. | reverse complement strand
AGCCGCCACCATCCTGGTGTGGCGGCTGGCGCGTCGCGAGTCCACCCAGCCTGCGGTCTCCGGCTTCATCGGCGTCGGAGTCTGCGCGTTGATCGCCTATTTCATGGGCGAGTCCAAGGGCTACTTCCTGCTGGGCATCTGGTCGTCGTTGGTGTGGGCGACCGTGTTCGCCGTGTCGGTACTGCTCCGCAGGCCCGTCGTCGGGTACGTCTGGGGCTGGGTCAACGACCACGACCGCGACTGGCGCACGGTGCGCAAGGCGGTGCGGGCCTTCGACATCGCGACGATGGTGTGGGTGCTGGTCTTCGCGTCCCGGTTCGTCGTCCAGCATCACCTCTACGACGCCGATCAGACCGGCTGGCTCGGCGTTGCCCGCATATCGATGGGCTGGCCGCTGACGGCGGTGGCCGCGCTGGTGACTTATCTGGCCATTCGGGCCGCGCAACGCGCGATCCATGCGCACCACGACTCCGATTCGGAAGCCCGGGAGGCCGAAACCCTTCCCGGCGACGCGCAGCGCGAGAATCCGGGCGTGGCGCAGCCGGATGCCCGCTGAGACCGACCACCGAAGTCCCCGTCGCGCCGACGACACCGACCGACCGCTCGTCGTGGTCGCGGTGCTGTCCTCGTTCGTCGCCTTCCTCGATGGATCCGTGGTCACCCTGGCGTTGCCCGCCATCGGGCGCGACTTCGGTGGCGGACTGGCGCTGCAGCAGTGGGTGATGGACGGTTATCTGGTCACCCTCGGCGCGTTGATCCTCGTGGCGGGAGCTGTTTCCGACCAATTCGGCCGGCTCGCGGTGCTGCGAATGGGACTGGGGGTCTTCGCGGTGTCGTCGGTGTTGTGTGCGGTGGCGCCCAGCGGCTGGGTTCTCGTCGCCGCACGCTGCATCCAGGGCATCGGTGCGGCGTTCCTGGTGCCCAGTTCGCTCGCGATGCTCAACGCGCATTTCTCGGGGCCCGCGAAGGCCCGCGCCATCGGTACCTGGACCGCTTGGACCGGAACGGCATTCGTGATCGGCCCGCTCCTGGGCGGGGTATTGGTCGACGCGTTGAACTGGCGCTGGGTGTTCGGGATCAACGTCGTGCCGTTGGTGATCACGCTCTACCTCACCACCAGATTGCCGGCGGGCGAGTTCGCATCTGTACAGCGGCCTGCCCGCGTCGACGTCATGGGGGCAGCACTGAACGCGGTGGGCCTCACGGGTGCGGTGTACGCCCTGATCGAAGGGCAGCGGCTGGGTTTCGCGCATCCCGCGGTGGTGGTGAGTCTCGTGATCGGCATCGCGTGTCTGATCGCGTTCCCGTTGTGGGAGTGGCGAAATCCCGAACCGATGATGCCGCTGCGCATCTTCACCGCGCGGAATTTCGCGGTCGGGAACCTTGCCACCGTGTTCCTGTACGCCGGGGTGTCCCTCGGCATGCTCCTCGTCGGGCTGTTCCTCCAGGAGACCGCCGGACTATCGGCCACCGCGGCCGGTCTGGCCACCCTGCCGGTGCCCGTGTTGTCGTTCTTGCTGGCCCGCCGGTTCGGCACGCTGGCCGGCGTGCACGGTCCGCGACTGTTCATGGCGGCCGGACCCCTGATCGCGGCGATCGGATACCTGCTGATGGCCATGGCGGACGAGGCGTTCGACTTCTGGACGCAGATGCTGCCGGGGCTGGTGGTTTTCGGTCTCGGGCTCACGATCACGGTATCGCCGCTGACCGCGGCGATCCTCGCCGCCGTCGATCCTGCCCAGAGTGGTGTCGGATCGGCGGTCAACAATGCGCTGTCCCGGATCTCGGGCCTGATCGCGATCGCGTTCGCGGGCGTAATCATCGGTGGGGCAGTCGATTTCGACGGCTTCCGGCGGGGAGTGGTGGTAACGGCGGGGCTGTTCGCTGTCGCGGGGTTGATCTCGGGCGCCGGCATCCGCAACGGGCAGGGTGATCTCGGTCACGTGTCTGCCGAGGCGACGGCGCGGTGTCACGACAGGGCGACCCCGCCGCCGGCCCACCCCTGAGTCAGCGCGACTCGGGGTTGAGGAGCAACTCCTGCAGTCGTTCCTCGACCTCGGTCACCGCGACGAACAGCAGCTCGTCGCCGCCCTCCAGCGGTTCGTCGCCCTCGGGCACGATCACCCGCGGCCCCCGCAGAATCGTCACCAGCGTCGCGTCACGGGGTAGGTCGAGGCGCTTGACGGGCTTGCCGCCCCACGGCGTGTCGTCGGGCAGTGTGATCTCCACCAGGTTCGCTTGACCCTTGCGGAATTCCATCAGCCGCACGAGATCGCCGACGGCGACGGCCTCCTCCACGAGTGATGCCAACATGCGCGGCGTGGACACGGCGACGTCGACACCCCAGTTCTCGTCGAACAGCCATTCATTGCGCGGGTCGTTGACGCGGGCCACCACGCGCGGCACGGCGAATTCGGTCTTGGCCAGCAGGCTGACCACCACATTGACTTTGTCGTCGCCGGTCGCGGCGATGACGACGTCGAAATCCTGGAGCTGTACCGATTCCATGAGGGTCAACTCGCAGGCGTCGCCGAGACGCCAATGCGCGGCGGGAATCGCATCGACGTCGATGTGATCGGGATTACGTTCGAGGAGTGTGACGTCGTGACTGTCGACGAGCTCGCGTGCGATGGACCGGCCGACCGCGCCTGCCCCGGCGATGGCGACTCTCATTCCGATTCGATGTCCTCACTGGGCGGCAGCGCGGCGATGGCCAGCGCTTCGGCGATGTGCCCGGCGATGGCGGCCATGAAGACCTGGTCGCCGGCCTGCACCACGGTCTTCGCTTCGGGGAGCAGACCCTGGCCGAAGCGGATCAGGAACGCCACCCGGCCGCCGGTCGCGGTCTCCAGCGCGGTCAATCGATGCCCCACCCAGTCCTCGTGCAGCGCCAATTCGGTCACTCCGACGTTTCCTGTCGGGTCACGCCACTTCGTGGTCTCGGTTTCGCGGGTGAGCACATTGAGCAGCCGGTCGGTGGTCCAGGGCACGGTGGCGACCGTGGGGATACCGAGACGTTCGTAGACCGCGGCGCGTTTGGCGTCGTAGATACGGGCCACGACGCGTTCGACGCTGAAGGTCTCGCGCGCCACGCGCGCCGAGATGATGTTGGAGTTGTCGCCCGACGACACGGCGGCGAACGCCCCCGCATCCTCGATGCCCGCCCGCAGCAGCACATCGCGGTCGAAGCCCATGCCGAGCACCCGTTCGCCAGGAAACTCGGGGGACAGCCGGTGAAATGCGGTGCTGTCCCGGTCGATGACCGCGACGTCGTGGCCGATGCGGGCCAGACTGTCCGACAGCGACGCGCCGACGCGGCCGCATCCCATCACCACTACTCGCACCTGAAGGTCCTTTCCGTTCGACCCTGCGCACACGGAACGCTACAACCATTCACCGCTGGGCTTACTCTTGGCACTCGTGTCAAAGCTTTCGACCGTCACGCGGCGGTTGTTTCTCGGCAGGCCGTTCCGCAGTGACAAGCTGTCGCACACCCTGCTTCCCAAGCGGATCGCCCTGCCGGTGTTCGCCTCCGATGCGTTGTCCTCGGTGGCCTACGCCCCGGAGGAGATCTTTCTGGTGCTGTCGGTGGCGGGCCTGACCGCCTACTCGATGGCTCCGTGGATCGGGCTGGCGGTCGCGGTCGTCATGCTCATCGTGATCGCCAGCTACCGGCAGAACGTGCACGCGTACCCCTCGGGTGGCGGCGACTACGAGGTGGTGACGACCAATCTGGGGCCCACCGCCGGCCTGACGGTGGCCAGCGCGCTACTGGTGGACTACGTGCTGACGGTGGCGGTGTCGATGTCGTCGGCGATGTCGAACATCGGCTCGGCGGTGCCGTTCATCAACCACCACAAGGTGTTGTTCGCCGTCGTCGCCATCCTCTTCTTGGCGTCGATCAATCTGCGCGGCATCCGCGAGTCCGGAACCGCGTTCGCCATCCCCACCTACGCGTTCATGTTCGGCATCTTCGCCATGCTCGGCTGGGGCTTCTTCCAGATCCATTTTCTCGGCAAGACGCTGAAGGCCGAGTCGGCCGATTTCGTGATGCACGCCGACCACGGTCAGGTTCTCGGTTTCGCCCTGGTGTTCCTCATTGCACGGTCGTTCTCGTCCGGCAGCGCGGCGCTGACCGGTGTGGAAGCAATCAGCAACGGCGTACCGGCGTTCCGGAAACCGAAGTCGCGCAACGCGGCGACGACGCTGGCCATGCTGGGCGGGATCTCCATCTCGCTGTTCATGGGCATCATCATGTTGGCCAACGAAACCGGGGTGCAGATCGCCGAGCATCCGCAGGATCAGCTGGGCGGTGCCCCACCCGACTATCACCAGAAAACGCTCGTCGCCCAGCTCGCCGACGCCGTCTTCCACGACTTCACGGTCGGGCTCTACCTGATCGCCGGAGTCACCGCGTTGATCCTGGTGCTGGCCGCCAACACCGCCTTCAACGGTTTTCCCGTGCTGGCGTCGATCCTGGCCCAGGACCGCTTTTTGCCCCGGCAGCTGCACACCCGCGGTGACCGGTTGGCATTCTCCAACGGCATTCTGTTTCTCGCGTTGGCCGCCGTCGCCTTCGTCGTCGCCTTCCGCGCCGAGGTGACCGCGCTCATCCAGCTCTACATTGTCGGGGTCTTCGTGTCGTTCACGCTGAGCCAGATCGGCATGGTTCGGCACTGGACGCGACTGTTGCGCACCGAGACCGAACCTGTCATACGCGCCAAGATGAAGCGTTCCCGGGTGATCAATACCATCGGATTCGTCTGTACGGGAACCGTTTTGATCATCGTCGTCGTGACGAAGTTCATGGCGGGCGCGTGGATCGCGATCCTGGCGATGGG
Source organism: uncultured Mycobacterium sp. (assembly GCA_964579685.1). GTDB lineage: Bacteria > Actinomycetota > Actinomycetes > Mycobacteriales > Mycobacteriaceae > Mycobacterium. The sequence goes on along the minus strand of CAZOIX010000107.1, from coordinate 4,038 downwards.
TGCCTTGTTCCTCATCATGAAGTCGATACAGAAGCACTACACCACCGTGGCTCGGGAGCTGGAGGAGCAGGCCGCCGCCGAGGCCGACGGGATGGTGCTGCCGAGCCGTAACCACGCGATCGTCCTGGTGTCCAAGTTGCACCTGCCGACGATGCGCGCGCTGGCCTATGCCAGGGCCACCCGGCCCGACGTGCTGGAGGCGATCACCGTCAGTGTCGACGACGGCGAGACGCGGGCGCTGGTACACAAATGGGAGGACAGCGACATCAGCACGCCGTTGAAGGTGATCGCGTCGCCCTACCGGGAGATCACCCGACCCGTGCTGGACTACGTCAAGCGGGTCAGCAAGGAATCGCCGCGCACTGTCGTGACGGTGTTCATCCCCGAATATGTGGTCGGCCATTGGTGGGAGCAGGTGCTGCACAACCAGAGCGCGCTGCGGCTCAAGGGCAGGCTGTTGTTCGAGCCGAACGTCATGGTGACATCGGTTCCTTGGCAATTGAGTTCGTCGGAGCGGCTCAAGAAGCTGGCGCCGCAATCGGCTCCCGGCGACGCACGCAGGGGCTTTCTGGATTGAGCCTCGACGGGACGATCGGGGAGTCGTCCGACTCGCCATCGGAACTCACCCTGACGGTGGGGCCGCCTGCGAATGGCGGCAGTTGTGTTGCGCGCCATGACGGTCGGGTGGTGTTCGTCCGATATGCGCTGCCCGGTGAGACAGTCCGTGTCCGCGTCACCTCCGATCGCGGATCGTATTGGCACGCCGACGTCGTCGACGTCATCGAGCCGTCCGCAGACCGCGTCGACTCGCTCTGCCCGATCGCGGGTGTCCACGGCGCAGGCTGCTGCGACATGGCGTTCGCCGAGCCGGCGGCGGTGCGGCGTCTCAAGGGTGCGGTCGTGGCCAACCAGCTCGTTCGGCTGGGCGGCTACGAATGGCGTGACGAGAACGATGCGAGCGCCGAACCGGTCGGGGACGGCGGGCACACGGGCTGGCGAACCCGGGTGCGGTTGGACACCTCGCCGCAAGGGAGAGCGGGATTCCATCGCTATCACAGCGCGGAACTGGTCGCCGATCTCGGCTGTGCGCAACTGCCCCCCGGCATGCTCGACGGTATTCACGACTGGGTCTGGCCATATGGAGCCCAGGTATTCGTGGTGATCGACGACGAGGGGAACCGGCACGTGGTGCAGTCGGGTCCGCGCGAGGGCCGCAAGACCGCGACGCACGTCATCGAGGGACAGTACGAGGCGGTGCAGCGCGTAGGCGAGCGGGTGTGGCGGGTACCGGTCACCGCGTTCTGGCAGGCGCATCGTGATGCCCCGCGGATGTACAGCGAGCTGGTGGCCGAATGGGCCCGGCTCGACCACGGCATGACCGCATGGGATTTATACGGTGGAGCAGGGGTTTTCGCAGCCGTACTGGCGCAGGCGGTAGGGGACCCCGGGAGGGTGATCACCGTCGACACGTCGCGCGCGGCGTCACGTTCGGCGCGTCAGGCGCTGGCGGACCTGGGCTGGGTGTCCGTGCTCAACGACTCCGTGCGGCGGGCCTTGAGCGCCCAACGGCGACGGCCCGACGTCGCGGTGCTTGATCCACCGAGATCGGGGGCAGGCCGCGAGGTGATCGAGCTTCTTGCCCACGCCGATGTGCCGCGGGTGGTTCACAGCGGTTGCGAGGCAGCCTCGTTCGCCCGCGACATCGGCCTTTACCGAGGCCATGGGTACGCGGTGGAGGACCTGCGCGTCTTTGATTCGTTTCCTTTGACCCATCATGTGGAATGCGTCGCGGTGCTGACCCGCTGACATTCTCCAGCGCTCGGAAGCCCGCAATGCCGCCATTTGGCGTCGGCGAAGTTGTAACGTCAGCCAGCGGACGTGGAGTTATCGCAAGACTTCGGAAAGGCCTGAGTCGTTGGCTGACCACAACCTGCGTCGTGACCTGTTCGCCGGTCCGATCAGCATCGACGACTGGGCCGGCGGCATCCCGGAGGAGAAGGCGCAGGTGCCGTCCGTGCGGATCGGGCGCCGCTGGTTCAGTGTGCTGTGGCTGCTGCCCATCGGACTGGCCGGTCTGATCGTCGCGGTGGCGACGGCGCAACATCTGCGGTCCTACGACTGGATGCAGACGTTCCTGGCGAACTATCCGGGCACGTCAGCCACCTATGCGCCGGCGGTCGACTCCGGGTTCCCGGCGTGGCTGCGATGGCAGCATCTGTTCAACATCGTCTTCATGATGTTCATCATTCGCGCCGGCCTGCAGATCCTGGCCGACCATCCGCGGCTATACCTCAACTCTGGCAGCACGCCGGGCACCGAGTGGTTCCGGATGCGTCACCCCGTTCCGAGAGATCGCATGGATCCCGACGACGCAGCCCGGGTGTGGACGGCCAAGGACGACGCGGTGGCATTGCCGAAGTGGCTGGGAATACCCGGTTTTCGGCACTCGATCGGGCTGGCTCGGTGGTGGCACTTCAGCTTTGACCTGTTCTGGTTGATCAACGGTGCTGTGTTCTACGTACTTCTGTTCGCCACCGGTCAATGGGGCCGCATCGTCCCACGATCGTGGGACGTTTTCCCGAACGCGTTGTCGACGGCGATCCAGTACGCATCGCTGGACTTCCCGACGAATGAGGGTTTCACCAACTACAACGGAATGCAGATCATCGCGTACTTCGTCACGGTATTCGTCGCCGCACCACTGGCGTTCGTCACCGGGCTGCTGCAAGCGCCGTCGATCGCCGCGCGCTTCGGGTTCGGGCGCGGGGCACTCAACCGTCAGGTCGCCAGAAGCGTGCACTTCGCCATCCTGCTGTGGATGGTGTTCTTCATCGTCGCTCACACGGTGATGGTCTTCGTCACGGGATTCGTCGGCAATCTGAACCACATCGTGTTGGGCACCAACACCGACTCCTATTGGGCGCTTGTCATCTATCTGGTGGCGATGGCCGGGATCGTCGCGCTGTGGATGATGGCCTCGCCGTTGACCATCAGGTATCCACGACTCGTCCAGAAGACCGGCCGGCTCATCGTGGGCTGGGTGAAGGCACTGATGGAATGGGCGCATCCGAAGGCGACCTACTCCGAGAAGGATATTTCGCCGTTCTTCTGGCCCAATGGGCACCTACCCGACTCGCAGCATTATCGAGACCTGAAACGGTCGAATTGGTCGGGGTATGCGCTTCGGGTGGCGGGACTGGTGGAGAATCCACGCACGATCAGCTACGACGAACTGCGTGCTTGGGAAAAGCACGAGCAGATCACCCAGCACTACTGCATCCAGGGCTGGTCGGGTGTGGCGAAATGGGGTGGCGTGCGGATGGCGGACATCGTCGATCTCGTGAAGCCGTTTCCGTCGGTGCGCTGGGTGGTGTTCTACTCCTTCGCCGACGGGCCCGATCCGGGAAAGGGCCGCTATTACGACTGCCACCGGATCGAGCACATGCGTGATCCGATGGCGCTGCTCGCGTATGAAATGAACGGCGAAACACTCACTGAAACCCACGGGGCACCCGTACGGCTGCGCAATGAGATTGAGCTGGGCTTCAAGCAGGTCAAGTGGATTGAGGCGATCGAGTTCGTCGAGAGCTTCGAGGGCATCGGGGCGGGCCAGGGCGGCTACAACGAGGACCAGGAGTTCTTCGGGTACCGGATGCCGATCTGATTGCTGGTGTGCCGCCTCTGCGCACGCGTGTGGAAGGCAGGTGTGGGATGGCCCTCAGTGCAGAGTGGATCCGGCGAAATGGTGTTGCAGCCGTCGTTGCCGATGCCCGAACAACGCGCGAATCCCGAGGGCGACGAGGGGCGTCAGAAGTCGTAGCGGGGTCCGCAATTCGAAGGTGAGGCGATCACGCACGATGGTGGTGCCGGCGTCGCCACCGGGATTGAGGGTTCGCTCGTGCCGCCAGCTGCGCATGGACAGCATGGTCGACTGCTCGTCGAATCCCCGGCCCGGCCACAGCTCGGCGATCATCAGGTTGTCGTAGTCGAAGGGCACCACGCCGAACAGCCGCATCCAGCAGCGGCCGACCGGCGTGC
>CAZOIX010000106.1:0-8904 GCA_964579685.1 uncultured Mycobacterium sp. | reverse complement strand
CATCACCCTGGCAAAAAACAGGTCACACTGGCCCCATCCTCATGGCAGGCGACACTCCAATGACCGGATCGAAGCCTGGGTACTGATTGCAGCGGTCCTGATCGTCGGATTCGCCACACCGGTTGCCGGCGCCATCGGGACGTCGGTGCAGGACGTGCGCGCACGACATTACGCCGAGCAGTCGCAGACCACCCAGCAGGTAACGGCTACCGCGACGCAAGCGGGCAGCCGTCACGTCCAACCCTACGAGGTTTCGTATACCGCGACCGCCGTGTGGACCGCGCTGGGACGTGACCATGTGGACGTCATCGATTGGCCCACTTTGGCGAAAACCGGCGACCAGCAAGTTATCTGGGTCAACGCTCAAGGTGAACACGTCAGGCCGCCCCGGGGGCACAGTAGCGCCATAGCTGACGCTGTGGCGGCAGCGTTGTCTCTGTGGTTGGGCGTCGCCGCCACCGCGGCCGCGTGCGTATACGCGGTGCGAGGGCTGCTTGACCACCGACGGTACGCGGACTGGGATCGAGAGGTCTACGCCGACGACGAAGGGCCTAGGCACAACCGGTGAGTGAAAGCGTGGACCAGAGTGCCCTACTCCTCGAGGTGGCGATGACTCTGGTCGAGTTTGGATACGAAGACCGCCGCCTGGGTACGGCGTTCCATCCCGAGTTTGGCCAGTAACCGGGACACGTAGTTCTTCACGGTCTTCTCGGCGAGGAACATCCTGGCAGCGATCTGCTTGTTGGTCAGACCCTCGCCGAGGAGATCCAACAACACCCGCTCCTGGTCGCTCAGCCCCGACAGCGGGTCCGATTGTTGAGCGGCCCCACGCAATTTGGCCATCAGCGCTGCTGCGGCCCTGTTGTCCAGCAAGGAACGCCCGGCGCCGACTTCCTTGATGGCCTGAGCAAGCTCCATGCCCTTGATGTCTTTGACGACGTAACCGCTCGCGCCGGCGAGGATCGCGTCCAGCATGGCCTCGTCGGATGTGAACGAGGTCAGCATGAGGCAGCGCAGATTGGGCAGGCGTGACAGCAGATCCCGGCATAATTCGATGCCGTTGCCGTCGGGCAGCCGCACGTCGAGGACGGCGACGTCGGGTTGCAGGGCGGGTATCCGTGCCAGCGCCTGCGCCACTGAGCCGGCCTCGCCGACGACCTCCAGCTCGGCGTCCGCATTGAGGAGGTCGATCAGCCCTCGTCGGACGACCTCGTGGTCATCGACGAGAAAGACCTTCACCATGTGAAGCCCCTTCGTAGACGTTGCCGGGACGGTGGCGTTACGGTTCACAATACGTTCCGCGGTTCGCAGATCAACACCGAACAACCGGCTTCGTGCAACGCGGCGTAGCCGGGTGGTCCGACGAACTCCCTTATCCCGTGGGCGCGTTCACGGCCGATCACGAGGGTTTGGATGGCGTCGGCGTTCTTTGCCAGGTAGGTGAGGATGTTGCCGTGTACGGCCACTGTCTGGACGTCGAGGTCGGCACAGCGCTTCTTCCATAGGCCAAGCCGACGGTCGAGTTCGGCCTTGGCGAGCCGGTTTCCTTCCGCGACAGCGCGGCAGTCATAGATGTCGGTGAACCGCGACTGCCACGTCGTCACCAGTCGCAGGGGCGCCTTGCGTAGCCGGGCCTCATCCAGACCGCGCTGCAGGACTCCGTCGCGAAGGTCGTTCTCGTCCAGCTCGGCGACCACCCAACCATGCCGTACCGGGTCGTGGCCGCGGACGACTGCCACCGGACAGTGGGATGCCGAGGCCAACGCCGCGGCGGTCGCCCCAACCGTGCCTTGGGTGCTGTGGTCGACGCCTATCGAGCCGACGCACAGCATCGCTGCCGACCTCGAGGCCTCGACTAGTGCCTGCTTCGGCCGGTTCTGCAGAATCTCGACCTCGATCTTGACGGGTTGTTCCGTCGACTCGACGGCGGCAAACGCGCGCCGAACAGCACATTCGGCTGCCGCGAGGTCATGCGCTGCCTTCTGCGGATCAGTGTGTGCACTCTCGACTGGCTCGATGGCGTAGACCAGCCGCAGCGGGATATCGCGACTGACCGCTTCATCGACGGCCCACAAGGCGGCGTCGAGCGCGGACTGCGAACCGTCGATGCCGACAACGACCGACGGGGGAGACAGATGATGGTCTCGCATGGTTTGACGCTATCCACGTCACGGCATGCCACTCAGGGGCGAAAGTCCCCGCCATCCGGTCATTGGTCCCTGCGGCGGACCTCGAATACCTCGTCGATCGGGCGGCGGGGCGTTGCCGGGGGTGGGGCTTCAAGCGGCGGGGCCACGCCGGCGCGGATCAGGACCTGGGGGGTGGTGGTTTGGTCGATCAAGGTCGACACGATCTCGCGACTCGTCGCCAGTTCGGTGATATGGGTCAGCGTGCAGGTGGCCAGCCCGGCCATCGTGGCGTCCAGCAATACCGCGGAAAGCATCTGGCCACACGTCAGCACGCTGGCGCGTTCGGTGTCGTAGGTGGACAGGACCAGGATCTTGGAGTGGTCGTGACCGTATTCGGCCCGCCTATCGTCCTTGCTGGTGACGGGGAAGCTGCGCTCGACATCGACGCGGTCGCTCTCGGACGCCGATACCAGGGAACTGGCAGGGACACCTTCTTCTGTCTCGTAACCGCCTGTCCACCAGGATAGTTCGGCGTGGTACGAGGTGTCGTAGAGGCGCAGGGACTCAGTGAGCGCAGACGCCTGGGCGAGCTCCGCGCGAAGCTCGTCGGGAATGACGTCGAGTCGTACGGCGTCGGCGGTGAACGTCCTGCGCAACAGCGACTCGGCCGATTCCCAGTCTTGCGGCTGCGCGAACGGGAGCCGGTCGGTACGCCGCAGCAGTATGGCGTCGGCACGTCGGCGATGTCCCTCGGTGACGAACTCCATCGGAGTGAAGTCGATCGATGCCAGATGCGCAAGATTGTTGGGGTTGGGGAACGGGTCGACGTTGGCTGTCCATCCTGCGGCCGCCATGGCAACCCGGAAATGATCGAGTACCGCGCCGCAGCTGAGCAGCGCCTCGCGGCCGGAGTGATCGGTGGAGTACAGAACGCGGTTCTTGTCCAGGAACAACTGGACCGTGCCGTCCTCATCGAGGACCCAGCGCCAGGGCTGGCTGTTGTGCAGCGATGGGGCGCGGCAAGCCAGCTGCACGGCACTCTTGATGACCTCGGTATCGACCATGATGGCGGGCATTCTGACCTCCGTTCTCGCTTCCTCACCCATCCTGGTGACCGGTGTTTTGGGCAACCAGAGCCAATGGTCGGAGAAGGCGGGGTCTTAGGACCCTTGGTCGGCGCCACCGACACCTGGATGCTGGGCGGCATGACTGCCATCCCGGCGACCCTGATCGCCGGCCAAGAGTCCCGGGTGAAGGCCGGAGACCTCGACGCTACGGTGCGCGAGACGCACACGGGAATCGTCTTTCTCGTCGGCGACAGAGCGTTCAAGGCCAAGAAGGCAATCGTGACCGACTTTCTCGACTTCAGCACGCCCGAGCGCCGTGAGCGCGCATGCGAGCACGAAGTGGATCTCAATCGACGGCTCGCTCCAGACAGCTACCTGGGCGTCGGCCACTTCGCCGCACCGGGAGGCGGTCCGGCCGAGCCGGTGATCCTCATGCGTCGTTATTCCGACGACGCGCGGTTGGCGTCGCTCGTCAAGAACAGCGAGCCTGTGCACCATCACATCTGCGTGATCGCCGAGAAGCTCGCGCGCTTCCACGACGGCGCCACACGGGGTCGCGCGATCGACGCCGAAGGCGAGGCCGGTGCGATATCGACGCGATGGCAGCAGAACCTGCGCGAATTGGAGCGCCAGTCCGCCGGCATCGTGCCTCGGGAGTCCATCGCCGAGGCGGCGCGGCTGGGTGACCGCTATATCGCGGGACGCGGCACACTGTTCGCTCGGCGAATCACCGAAGGTCGCATCGTCGACGGGCACGCCGACCTGTTGGCTGACGACATCTTCTGCACACCTGATGGACCTGAGATCCTCGACTGCCTCGAGTTCGACGATCGGTTGCGCTATGTCGACGGTATCGACGACATCGCCTTCCTGGCAATGGATCTCGAATTCCTCGGTCGTCGAGACCTCGGCGACCTGTTACTCGAGGAGTACAGTCGCCGCGCCCGTGACCTCGCACCGCGATCACTCAAGGACTTCTACATCGCGTACCGGCCGCGGTGAGGGCGAAGGTCGATTGCATCAGGGTGGCCCAGGGGCATCAAGACGCGGCGGCCGACGCACGGCGACATCTCTACCTGGCCCTGTTGCACCTCAGAGCCGGCGCTGTGCGACTCATCCGCATCGGCGGCGGACCTGGCAGCGGCAAGACGACACTGGCGCGAGCTGTCGCACAGGAGATCGGTGCGCAGGTGATATCGACAGACGACGTGCGCCGGGAGATGATGCGCACCAACAAGATCACTGGGTCGACCGGTGAGCTCAATGCGGGCCTGTACACGCCACAGAACGTGTCCGCGGTGTACCAGGAAGTGCTGCGGCGCGCCCATGAGCTGCTCACCGGCGGAATCTCGGTGGTCCTCGACGGCACGTGGCGCGATCCGCCGCAACGCGAGCGCGTCCGAGACATGGCCGTTGATGCTGCCGTGCCCTTAGTCGAATTCGTGTGCACGCTGCCTTTGGAGGAAGCGGCGGTGAGAATCAACGAGCGGCCGGCGTCCAGCTCGGATGTGACACCCGAGATCGCCGCTGCATTGGCAGCGGACGAAACCGAGCCGGATGCCGGGCACAAGATCGATACCAGTCGCCCGCTGGCAGAGTCGGTCGCTGAGGTGCAGCAGATTTGTTGCTTCGCGATTTGAGATGCGAACGAAAAGGGAACCAGAATGGATAAGCGAATAGCAAAGGCAACGGTCGTCGTCGGAATCGATGGTTCGAAACATGCTCTGCGCGCCGCGATTTGGGCTGTCGACGAAGCGGTGAGCAGGGATGCGCAACTGCTGTTGATCGGGGTTGTCGATCGCGATTCGCAGCATCTCGAGCATGAATATGAGCAGGCCTACCACGCAATCCATGAGGCATGGACCGCTGCGGAAGCCACCGGGAAGCCCGTGAAACTCGAATCGAGCGTTTTGGAGGGCGACCCCGCCACGGAGCTCATCGAGCTCTCCCGCACCGCTGAGATGGTGTGCGTGGGTGCACAGGGTACGAGCGACTCCGCGCATCACGACCCCGGATCGGTCGCGGTTGCGGTGGCGCAAGGCGCATTCGCACCGGTAGCCATCGTCCAGCGCCGCCACACCCACAAGCGGTCCACAGCCGGACAGTGGGTGGTGGCTGCGCTGGAAACGACGACCGGTTCACACGCCGTATTGGACACCGCCTTCGCCGAGGCGATACTCCGCAGAGCGCCGGTGCTGGCGCTGACGCCCTGGTCGACCTCCGGTGAGTCGAAAGTCGAGCATCACGAGAGCATTCGGGCGAAGCTCGAACGCTATCTCCTCGACGCGGACAGCGATGTCGACATTCAGATGTCCACATTGCCGATGTCGGATCACATCACCAATCTGATCGAGCAGAGCGCAGACATCGACCAATTGGTCATCGTCGGGCCCGATAATCCGGAATTCCTGGCGGACGTCATCTCCCCGAAACTGCGAAAGAAGCTGCGTCACACCGACTGCTCGATTCTCATCCTTCGCGAACGGGCCGACTGAGGGTTCGCGCTCCCCTGCGAAACTGGAAGGAGTCAGGCGATGAAGGCCGAAGTAGGCGATTGGTTGGTGATGAAGGGCCTGACGGTCGACCGTCGTGATCAGCGCGGTCTCATCACCGAGGTGCATTCGGGCGATGGCTCACCCCCGTACGTGGTGCGATGGCTCGACACGGGACATGTCGCCATCGTGTTCCCGGGTCCTGACGCGATCGTTGTCACGGCCGCCGAGCAGCAGGCGGCGGACGAACGTGCGAAACATCGGTTTGCGGCGGTTCAATCAGACATCACCCATCGCAACCGGGACAACTAGTGGCCGAGAATTCGGGGATCGTGGTCGGGGTGGATGGCTCGCCGTCGGCGAATGCTGCAATCCGTTGGGCCGCAGTCGATGCGGAGCTGCGCAATACGTCGTTGACTCTTGTGCACGCGGTGCCACCGGTCATGGGCACGTGGCTTGCGGCGCCGGTGCCGCTCAACGTCTTGGAGTGGCAGCGCACTATCGGTCGCCAGGTCGTCGACGACGCCCTGCAGTTCGCCAAGGAATGTACAGCCGGGGCACTGGATATCTCGACCGACCTGCTTTCCGCCTCACCCGTTCCCGGGCTGGTGCAGATGTCGAGGAACGCGGACATGGTGGTTGTGGGAAGTCGCGGCCGAGGGGCTATCGCCCGCACGCTCATGGGGTCGGTGAGCATGCGGCTGGCGCATCACGCGCACTGTCCGGTAGCTGTCATCCACGGTGAACCGCCATCGACGGAAATTTCACCGCAGGCGCCCGTATTGGTCGGAGTCGACAGCTCGCCAGCTTCAAATGCCGCTCTGGAGTTGGCCTTTGACGAAGCATCTCGGCGTCGTGCGGAACTCGTGGCACTGCATGCATGGTGGTCGCCGGGGGAGTTCGAGCTGCCGGGGTTCGATTGGGACGACCTGCGGCCCGGCATCGAAGACGAATTCGCCGAGCGGCTGAAGACCTGCCGACAGCGCCACCCTGAGGTGCCGGTGCGACGCGTCGTCGTGCGCGATCAGCCGGCGCGGGAACTGGTCGCGCACGCACAGTCGGCGCAACTCCTCGTGGTCGGTAGTCATGGCCACGGAGAGATCGCAAGTGGACTGCTCGGGTCGGTGAGCACCGCTGTGGTGCAGGCGGCTCGGATTCCGGTGATCGTCGCACGATGACGCCAGGTGACCCCGACGGAGGACGAACAATATGACCCAAGGAACCGAACTGCGCGATGCCGACATCGACGTGACCACGCACGGTCGGATGCCGGGCGCGGCCGACTACGCGCGCAGCAAGATCGGGGGACTCGCAAGGTACGCCGACCGACCGATCGTGCGCGCCCACATCAAGCTCACCGCACACGCGGACCCGGCAGTGAAGCGCCGGGTGGTCGCGCAGGCCAACCTGGATCTGGACGGACGGCTGGTCCGTGCCCAGGCCGACGGCGGCACGGCGAACGAGGCCATCGACCGGCTCGAAGCACGGCTGCGGCAACGCCTGGAACGGGTCGCGGAACACTGGGAGGCACGGCGCGGCGGGCGGCCCGTCGACGGTCCGCATCAGTGGCGGCACGAGTCCGAGCCAACCCACCGGCCCACTTACTTTCCTCGGCCCGTGGAGGAACGCCGCATCGTCCGGCGCAAATCGTTCACTCCGGCGCCCTGCTCGGTCGACGGCGCAGCCCTGGAGATGGAGCTGCTCGACTACGACTTCCACATGTTCACCGAGATTGGCACCGGCGCCGTCGGCGTCCTCTACCGCGGTGGGACGACCGGCTACCGCCTGGCGCTCGTAATGCCTACAGCCGCAGATCAGCTGGCCCCGTTCGAGCTGCCGCTGACGATCAGCTCTGCCCCGGCGCCGTGCATCACGGCCGAACAAGCCGTCGAGCGGTTGGGCATGCTCGGATTGCCGTTCCTGTTCTTCATCGACGCCGCGCAAGGCCGTGCCAGTGTTCTGTACCACCGCTACGACGGGCACTACGGGCTGATCACGCCGGCGGGTTAGCGTCAGCGGATCGACATGACCTCGGGTAGTGGGCGCCGCGGCGTACGAGCCGGTGGCGAGCCGAATTCGGTGACTCGGCCGACACGAACGAGCACCTGAGGTTCGGCGTGCCGCCCGGTGAGGCGACGCACGATCTCGCGGCTGGCGTGCAGCTCGATCATATGGGTCAGTGTGCACGTCGCGAAACCTTCGGCGGTGCACTCAAGGAGCACGCGGGAAAGTGCCTCACCGCAGCGCAGGATGTTCTCCCTGCTGTCGTCGTAGGTCGACAGGACAAGTATGTTCGAGCGATCGCGATCGGTTTGCGGCCGCCTGTCACCGGTTCCGTAGGCCGGGAAGTCGCGGGCGACATCGACGTGCGATGCCTCCGCCTCGGAGGGCAGCGTGTTCGGCGGAATACCGTCCTCTACTCTGGAATGACCTGTCCACCAGAGCAATTCATATCGGTAGGAGGCGTCGTTCTGACGGTTCTCCTCGGAGAGCCTGGACGCACGTGCCAGCGCGGGTCTTCCGCTGTCGTCGATCACGTCGACGTGTGCGACGGTGCCTTGGAGGACCCGACGGAGTTGTTTCTCCAGGGCTTGCCACGGTTCGGGTTCCGCGAAGGCCAGTCGATCGGTGCGACGCTGCAGGATCGCTTCGGCCAACCTACGGTCGTGCTCATCGGCGGACCCCGACGCGTGGAACACGATCGACGCAAGATGATCGGGATCGCGCGGGTCGGGGTACCGCTCGATGCGGGGGTGCCATCCCGCGGCGGCGGCGGCCACCTCAAGGTGATTCAAGACGGCGCCACAGCTGAGGATCACCTCCCGGCCGGTGCTGTCGGTATGCTCGCCGACCCGGGTGTGGTCGGCCAGCAATTGCAGGGTGCCGTTGTCCGACACCCACCGCCACGGCTGGCTGTTGTGCAGCGAAGGTGCGCGACAGGCCAATTCGACCGTGGCCGCGAGCTCTTCGGCACCGATGGTGGCGCGCGCTGTGTCCGAATCAGCCATGTCGACCTCCGTACGGTGCGCCAACAACCTCAGACATGATCGTCGGGGATGTCAGCGCTGCACGACTAGGGGCTCAAGTCCTTCGGTTTCGGACGCAAGTCCCTGGACCGCGCGTGATCAGACCGCCGCTGCGCCTTTCCGGGCCGCGATCTTGGCGCGGACCTGGTCCATATCGAGGTTTTCCACCTGGCGGATCAGGTCTTCGAGC
>CAZOIX010000105.1:0-8978 GCA_964579685.1 uncultured Mycobacterium sp. | reverse complement strand
GCTTGTACCGCGCAATCGAATTCGACGCATGGTCGATCAGTTCATCGGCGTCGGCCGCCGCACCGTCCGCGAGCGCGACGATCGCCACGACCTCTTGACCCCAGCGTTCGCTCGGCCGGCCGGACACCACGACGTCAGCCACCGCAGGATGGCTGAGCAGCGCAGTCTCGACCTCTTCGACGAAGATCTTCTCGCCGCCGGAGTTGATGGTCTGCGACTCGCGGCCGAGCAGTTCGATTCCCCCGTCACTCAGATGGCGCGCACGGTCCCCGGGAATCGAGAACCGTACGCCGTCGATGACCGGAAACGTCTTGGCTGTCTTGGCGGCATCGCCCTTGTAACCCAGTGGCACAAAGCCGCGTTGGGCCAGCCACCCGATGCCGTCGTGACCCTGCTCCAGAATCGCGTCGAGTTCCTCGTTCGCGACGAAGGTGTCCGGCCCCGCGTTGAACTTGCCGGTCGACACGGCTCCCGGCGCCGACATGTGGCTCATCTGGATTCCGGTTTCCGAGGATCCGACGCCGTCCATGACGATGAGGCCGGGCTTGACGTCGATCAGCCGCTGTTTGGCGGTGGGGGTGAGCAGTGCGCCACCATTGGCCACCACGGCCATCGACGACAGGTCCGCCGAGGAGCGTTCGAGGGCGTCGGCAAGGGGGCGGGCCATCGCGTCGCCGACCACCTGCACCGCGAGCACCTTTTCCCGCTCGACGGTCCGCACGACCTCGTCGGCGTCGAATCGCTGCGGTGACTCGGAGAACACGACCGTCTGTCCGGTGGTCAATGCGGTCATCACGCTCCACTGCGCCGCGCCGTGCATCAGCGGCGGCAGGGTGAAGATCTTTGTGCCCGGGTTCTCCTTGACTCGCTTCGCGATGTCGTCGTAGGACCCGGTGAGCTCGCCGGTGGCCATGTTGCGGCCGCCGAACGATGTCATGAAGATGTCGTGCTGGCGCCACAGCACGCCCTTGGGCATCCCGGTGGTGCCGCCGGTGTAGAGGACATAGAGGTCATCGGGCGACGGTTCGACCGGCGGCGGCTCTGCGGCGCCCTTTTCGACGATCGAGTCGTAGTCGACGGCACCGTGTACGAGGTCGTTGCGCGAGTCGTCGGCGATCTGGATGAGCACACGCAGGTTCGGGAGTTGGGGCAGTACCTCGGCGACGCGTGGGGCGAACGTCGCGTGGTAGATCAGGGCGGTCGCACCGGAATCGTCGAGCAGGTACTGAAGCTCGTTCTTCACGTAGCGGTAGTTGACGTTGAACGGCGCGACCCTGGCTCGCCATGAACCGAGCATGGCCTCGACGTACTCGGGGCCGTTGTAGGCGTAGATGCCCAGCAGGTCTTGACCCACTTCGTGACCGGGCAGCTCGGAGCGCTCGGTGTGGCAGCCCAATCCGCGGGAGTGGAGGTAGGACGCCAGCCGGTTGGACCGTTCCACGATCTGGGCGTAGGTGTAGCGACGGTCGCCCTGGACGATGAATTCGCGATCACCGATCACGGCGGCGACGGCGTCGGCGGCGCCGGGAACGGTGAACTGTGGTGCGGTGTCGGACATCGTGCCTCTCATGGCTGGTGGGGGAGCAGGCGGATCATGAGGCCGTTGGCTTCGCTGAGCACATTGCCGTCAGAGTCTGTCATCGTCGCGGTGACGAAGGCCTTTCTCCCATCAATCGAATCTATCCGACCGCGAGACACAAGTGGTTGGTCTATCGGCGTGATCTTTCGGTAGTCGACATGCAGGTAGGCGGTACGGCTGTTGGCCCGGCCTGCGGCAGAGACGATCATCCCGAAATGCCAGTCGTAGAACAGCGGTATGACCCCACCGTGCACGGCATTGTTACCGCCGACATGAAAGCGGCTGAAGTGACCAGCCATGACGACGCCGTCGGCGCCGAACTCCGTCATCGTCCACGGCGGCATCAGGGGGTGCCCGAGGCCCGGCAGATGGGGGCCGCGGCCGGCGGGAGCGACACCCTGCGGCGCCCGGTGGACCTCCAGGCGCGTGCACAGTTCTTCGACCTCGCCGGCGGCGTCTGCCCACAGCGCGTCGTCCGGATTGGTCGATACGACGATGTCCTGCAGCCGCCGCATGGCGGTCATGAACCGACCCAGTTCCGGGCCGGTGTCGACGGGTTTGATCTCGGGGAAGGCCGTGCTCTCATGCTCGGTGTCGGTCACGGCTGTTTCCATACCTCGATCAGGTCGTCGGTGGTCGTGATGGTCGCCAACAGCGAGAGCATGTTGTCGATGATCGTGTCGGCGTAGGCGGTGGGGATACCGGCGACCGCATCGCGCGGCACGACGACGCGATAGGCCTTGTTCACGGCGTCCATGCAGAGATTGGTGATGGCCAGGTTCACCGAGACGCCGACGGCGACGATGGTCGTCACGCCCAGGTTCCGCAGCACGGCATCGAGGTCGGTTCCGCCCATGGGACCGATGCCGTGCCAGCGTCGCAACGTGAGATCGGTTGGTTCCGGCCCGAGTTCGGGCAGCAGTTCGGCGCCCGGCGTTCCCGGCGTGATGGCGATCTCGCCTCCCGAGCCGTCGCCGATCGCGAAGATCTTCGCGTTGTGATTACCCCCGAGTCCGTCGGGTCGGCGTTGGACGAGGCAGTGCACCACCTTTACGCCGGCACTCCTCGCGGCAGGCAGCAATCGTCCGATGTTCGGCAGCGCCTCCCGCTGCGCTTCCTTGGCCAGCACGGCGAGGCCGGCGTTCGGCCCGACGACGGCGCCCTGGCATTCCTGCGTGACGATCGCCGTATGCGAGGGCGCGGCGAGCTCAGCGAGGTCGATTCTCATACAGAAGCCGGGACCTCATAAAACTGCTGTGCCCACTTCCGCAGCGCCATATAGGGTTTCGCATCGATCTTCGCCAGCGGGGGATTCTCGACATACTCCTGGTAGCGCCAGATGTCCAGGTCTTCCCACACGGTGCCCATGAACTGCTTCTCGACTCGCTCGCGAACGTTGTCGGGCGGTATGTCGGAGGTCTCACCGTCCAGCTTGGGCCACCACACGGAGTAGAACATCGTCGACAGCCCGTCTTCGACTGGAGTGACCGCAAAGATCAGCCGGTGATTCGACTGCCCCTCGAATACGCTGATCGCGCCGCCGAGGCCGAACATGTGGCTGTGGATGTGCAGCGCCATCTTGTTCGGGTCGTCGCTGCGCGCGTCCGGCCAGCCGGTGAGGAACCGCCACTGCTCGTCGACGATCTTCCATTCCAGATTCACCGGCGTCACGGTGGCGCCGTGGACGTAGTGGAAATGCGAGCTGTCCGGGCCGTTCTCGGCCACGATCTGGGGGTGTACCGGTTCGTTCTCGGCGCGGCGTGAAAATTCCGGGTACGGCCGGTAATACGCCGACGGGTCGGTCTCGAACTGTGGGAACGACATGAAGATGTCCGGCATCTCCCACTGTGGCTCTTTGCCCTGAGGTTGGTGCCAGACGAAAACGCATCCGTACTGCTCGTTGACCGGGAACACCCGCAGTGTGAGGGCGCGGTTGGGCCGATCGGGTTGATACGGGATGTGGCGGTTGGTCCCGTCGGGACCCCACCGCCAGCCGTGGAACGGGCATTCGACGCAGTCGCCGACGACCTTGCCGCCGTGCCCGATGTGCGCACCGAGGTGTCGGCAGTGGGCCTGGAGCACATGGAGTTCACCGGCGTCATCGCGATAGGCAACCAGGTCCTCGCCGAAGTAGCGGAGGGGACGGACCTCGCCCTGCGGAAACTCGGCCGACCAACCCACCATGAACCAGCCGGTGACCTTCCAGGTGAACGGGACCTTCACGGCGCCTCCTATGACGGCAACGGGTGGCCAACGGAAGATATTACAGTAGCGTTTTCGACAGCTGCGCGCGAGCGCTGACAGGGGTGCGCTTTACCGCGCGTAACCCCATGGTGCGCTTTCGGTCAATTCGCCGCCGTGGCGTTACACGCGGCGCGAAACAAGCTGTCGGCTACGTGATTTGAGCGCATGCACCACAGCACTTGATTTTCGACAAACCTACGGTAGCGTAGGTTACGGGGCCGTAGGTATGGAGAGTCGGGATGACGTCAACTCAAAGTGCATTGCTCGAAGAGCTGGAACCGGTGGTCGAGGTCAACCTCAACCGCCACCTGGCAACGGCGAAGCCCTGGAATCCACACGACTACGTGCCGTGGAGTCGCGGCCGTGACTTCGCGCTGCTGGGTGGGCAGGACTGGGTTCCCGAGGATTCGCCGCTCGACGATGTCGCCAAGGCGGCCATGTATGTCAACCTTCTGACCGAGGACAACCTGCCGTCCTACCACCGCGAAATCGCCGTACGCTTCGGGCCCGACGGCGCGTGGGGGCAATGGGTCGGACAGTGGACCGCTGAAGAGGCGCGGCACAGCATCGCGATACGCGATTACCTCATCGTGACCCGCGGCGTCGATCCCGTAGCGCTCGAGCACGGTCGGATGGTGCATACGAAGGCCGGTTACGACTCGGGTGACAAGTCGATGCTCGAGGCGCTGGCCTACGTGTCGTTTCAGGAACTTGCGACGCGGATCAGCCACCGCAACACCGGCAAGGCGTCGGGCTGCCCCATCGCCGAACAACTGCTGGCGCGCGTCGCGTCCGACGAGAACCTGCACATGGTCTTCTATCGGAACCTTGTCGACGCAGCATTCGACATCGCGCCCAACGCGACCATGGCGGCGATCGCCAAGGAGGTCATCACCTTTCAGATGCCCGGCAGCACCATGCCCGGATTCGCGGAGAACGCTCTGACCATCGCCAAGGCGGGCATCTACGACCTCCGTTCGCATCTCGACGACGTCGTGCGTCCGGTGCTGCGCTTCTGGCGGGTGTTCGAACGTGACGATGTCGACGCCGAAGGTGCGCGTGCGCGAGACGAATTGGCCGCCTTCCTCGATCTGGTGGAAGACAAGGCGGCGCATTACGAGCAGCGCCGGCAGGAACGTCTGGCAGGAGCGGGCGCGCCGTCCGGTCGCTGACCGTCGGGTCGCGCTTCACCAAAATCACCCCACGGCGCGGGCCAAGATACTGTAATGGTTACAGTATCTCCGGCAGCCGAACGTGAGGTGACGAATTGTGACCGTGTCCAGTCATGCCCGCTTCGAGGCCGTCGTCATCGGCGCCGGGTTCTCCGGCCTGTACGCATTGCACCGGCTGCGCGAACTCGGCGTGCGGGCCGTCGTCCTCGAGGCGGCTGAGGATGTCGGGGGAACCTGGCTGTTCAATCGCTATCCCGGTGCGCGGTGCGATATCGAGAGCATCGAGTACTCCTACAGCTTCTCCGACGAGATCCAGCAGGAATGGGTGTGGACGGAGACGATGCCCGCCCAGCCGGAAATCGAGGCCTATCTCAACTTCGTCGCGGACAAACTGGACCTGCGCCGCGACATCCGCTTCAACACCAGGGTCGTCGCAATGACCTTCGACGAGGTCGCAGCGGAATGGGTGGTCGAAACCCAGGCTGGTGAAACGCTGGTCGCCCAGTTCGTGGTCGCCGCATAGGGCATCCTGTCGGTGCCGCTCGACCCGGACTTTCCCGGGATGGAAGCCTTCACCGGGGCGTCGCTGTTCACCGGTCACTGGCCGAAAGAGGGCTTTGAGCTGTCAGGTCAGCGGGTCGGCGTCATCGGCACCGGCTCCACGGGCGTCCAGCTGATACCGGTCGTGGCGCGGCAGGCGCAGCACCTCACGGTGTTTCAGCGCTCGCCCGCATACACACTCCCGTGGGAGGTGCGGCCATTCGACGACGGCGAGCTCGACGAGTTGAAGGCCAACTACGCCGAAATCCGGGCCGCCCAGCGGGCGCACATGATCGGAGCGGCCCGGCTGAGTGCCTTCTCGGTGATGTTCGAGATGATGGCCAACCCACCGTTGAAATCCGCATCGCGTGATGACCAACTGAGGGCAATCGAGGAGAAGGGCGTCATCGGCGCCCTCAGTTGGGGCGACGTCTTCTTCGACATCGAAGCCAACCGGATGGCCGCATCGCTGTACGGCGAGGCGGTGGCCCGCATTGTGAAGGATCCCGACACGGCGGCGTCCCTGACGCCGAGCCACCCCTTCGGATGTAAGCGGCCGATCATCGATCAGGGCTACTACGAGACGTTCAACCGTGACAATGTGACCCTGGTCGACCTTCGCAAGGGGCCGATCCTCGAGATCACGCCGTCGGGCATCCGCACCGAGCAGGGACATCACGATCTGGACGTGATCATCTACGCCACCGGGTTCGACGCCATGACGGGCGCGCTCAGCCGTATCGACGTCCGTGGCCGCGACGGAATGTCGTTGGCGGACTTCTGGACGTCCGACGGGCCCTACACCTATCTGGGGATTGCCGTGGCGGGCTTCCCCAATCTCTTCATTGTGCAGGCACCGGGAAGTCCCTCGGCAGCAACGAATTTCGTCACAGCACTGGAACAGCATGTGGAGTGGATCGGCGACTGTATCGCGTATATGCGGGACAACGACTACCGCTCCATCGAGGCGCTGCCGGACGCGCAGCGCGAATGGATCGAGCACACCACGGCCCTCGTTGAGCCGACCGTCCTCGTCGATCCGTCCTGTAACTCCTGGTACAACGGCGGCAATGTCCCCGGCAAGAAACGCATGTACATGGGTTATACGGCGGGGATCCCGGAGTATCGGCGGCGCTGCGACGAGGTGGCGGATGCGGGCTACACGGGGTTCAAGCTCGGATGAGGGCATCCGAACGAGCCCGGCTGATCGGCCGTGACTTCGCCGGGGTGGTGCCCCGGGCGCATGCCGCGGTGGCCGGCTCCGATGACTGGAAGCCGGTGTCACAGCGAGGAGCCCGTCAACTCGGTGAGGTGGTCCTCGACGAGCTTGCCTTGTCGGGGATGACCCTGACCGCCCCGCCGCCGAAACTCGAACGGACCGTCGACGGCTGCGCCGCGGCGGTCGACGAGCTGTCCGGACTCAGCGTGGCTGAGGCCAACGCGGAGCCAGAACCGCTGCAGGTGAAGGCCGTTCGCCGACGTCGGATCGGGCGCCTGGCCTACGAGCAGGTGAAGTTCGACCACGATCCACGGCTACCGCGGTCGCTGGTGGCCGAAGGCCTGGGCGGTCCCGCTACGGCTGTCGTACACCTTTGCCGGGCCGGTGACGATTCGCGGCCGTGGCTGGTGTGGGTGCACGGCGCCGGTCAAGGCCAGCCCATCGATATGTTGTTCTCACGGGCCCGCCGGATTCGCGACGAACTGGGTTTCAACATCGCTCTACCGGTGCAACCCGGCCACGGGGCCCGCCGCAACGCATGGCCGACCTATCCCAACATGGATCCGCTGAACAACGTCGCGGGCATGATGCGGGTGGTATCGGAGGTTCGCGCGGTGGTCCGCTGGTTACGGCCCCAGTCCACTGCGATCGCGGTGTCAGGGGTTTCGATGGGGAGCCCGGTCGCCACCTTGGTGGCGCACCTCGAAAAGGTCGATGGCGTAGCGGTTTACACCCCGATCTTCGGACTCAACGGAATGATCGCCCAGCATCTCGGGCGGTGGGGGCCGTCGGTGGACGACACCATCGAGCTGTTGCAGTCCGATGACGTGGCATCGGTCGCGTCCGTCGTCGACCACCTGGCCGTCGAACCGACTCCGCCCCCACGTAACCGTCTGATCATCGGCGCCTGGCATGACCGGATGGCGATGCGTGAACCCGCCCAGCTGATGCACGAACGCTGGCGAGGTGAGCTGTACTGGCATCCAGGCAGCCACGTCGGGCATCTGTTCGCCGGCGGTGTCCAGCGCGCGTCGGAGCACTTTCTCCGCGGAATCATCGAGCAGTCGCGATGACTCCCACCGCGACCGACGTTCCTTCCGGCATCGACGCGGTGACACCGCAATGGCTGACCAGCGCGCTCGGGGCCGAGGTGACCGACGTCCGTGCCGAGCAGATCGCCATGGACAGCGGGTTCTCCTCCCTGCTGTATCGACTGCACTTGACCGGTGACGGCGTCCCGTCGACGGTGATCGCCAAGCTGCCCGCCGTATCCGAGGCGCGCGGTGCGATGGATCTGATGGGCGGCTACCGAAGGGAGGTCGCCTTCTACCGGGACATCGCCGGCCGGGCGCCGATGACGACCCCGGACGTGCACGTCGCCCGAATCGACGATAACGGTGTCGACTTCGTGCTGCTGCTCGAGGATCTCGCCGACTGGGACAACGCCGACCATCTGGCGGGCCTCTCGATTGATCGGGCGCGGACGTGTCTCGTGTCGTTGGCCGGCCTGCACGCGTGGTCCTGTCAACCGGCGAACAGGTTTGTGCTGGAGCAGTTTCCGAGCATGGACAATCCGATGATCCGCGAGGCGATGGTGCCGGCCTTCAGCTACGGGTGGCAGTCGTACTTGGAGAAGGGTGACAGCGCGGTACCGTCACGGCTTGTCGAGTTCTTCGAGCACTTCGCCGACCGTGCTCCGGCGGCGCTCTCCGCGCTGACCGAACACGACATGCTGATACACGGAGACATCCGAGCCGACAACCTGTTCTTCGACGGCGACGCACTCAAAGTGGTGGATTTCCAGTTCGCGGCCCGCGGATCCGGCGTCGCGGATGTGGCGTATCTGCTCACGCAGGGATTGCCCATCGAGACCCGTACCGGCCGAGACGAGGCTCTGCTCCGCGAGTATCTGAGCCATCTGGCCGATCGCGGAGTCGACTACGGATTCGATGCCGCGTGGCGTGACTACCGGATCGCCGCGGTGTACCTGACACTGATGCCCGTTGTCGCCCTGCTGACCTGGGACGTCGTGCCCGAACGGTCACGCAGGCTGTGCCTTACACTCACCGATCGCGCAATCGCGGCCATCGACGAAATCCTCGACGAGGGCCTCGACGGCCTCAAGGAATTCGCCAATGATTTAGACGAGAAAAACGGTTGGGTCGGGAAGTGGCTCAAACACAAGGTTGGCCTGGAAGGCAACGACCAACACAAGCTGCAATAC
>CAZOIX010000104.1:0-9045 GCA_964579685.1 uncultured Mycobacterium sp. | reverse complement strand
CCGCCGTACCAGGCCACGGTGCCGACAGACAGAGCTAGCTGTCGACGCGTTCCTTCTCGAGCACGGTCGTTCGCTGGGTAATCCACTCGCTCATGGAGTACACCGACTGTGCCAGATCCCGTTCGGTGAGCCCGTCGGTGATCGGGATGCGCGCCGCGATCTCGTCGAGAATCGCCTTCGCCTTCCCGTCCGCATACATCTCGTCGTAGATGTCCCAGTAGACCTCTTCGTACCTTTTCATCCATAGGTCCGACGTGAGAAAGCGGGACTTGAGTGGGTTGCCGATGCGAGGGCCAACCTCGACGGCTGCATCGCCCAGTCGCCCCGAGGGTGGCGCGGTGTTCTCTACTGCACCGGACGGCGGGCCCATCTGTACCTCTTCACCGGGCAGGGTCGCCGCGCCGCCACTCATCGCGAGGTTGAGATCCCACGAGATGACGGAGATCTTCTTGGTGGCGAGGTCATACCACAGGTAGTAGTTCTGACCCGGACCTCCCATGTCGTCGCCGTTACAGAGGAGGTTCTGTGTGGCGAGATAGCGGGCGAGTGAATCGGTGTCGACCCAGTCGGCCAAGTGAGCATCGAACTCCCTATTGTCGGCGCCGTCCAGCCATGCCAAGAAGTTGATGATGGGCTGGAGATTGCCGGTGTCGGCGGCGTTGATCTGTTTGAACTGATCGGCATACTCGGACTGGTCTGGCCCGACGTACTGAAGACGCGAGTTCGCATCCGCCTTGTACAGATACCCATCGGAATCGTATAGGGAGTCGGCGTACGTCTCGTCGGGATGTTCGAGAACGAGGCGCGTCGTGGTCTGGCCGTTGATGGTGTAGGTGGTGTATGCGTAGCGCTGCGTGGGTTGCCCCGTCGCTGCGGTGAGCGACAGCGAAAGCGCCTCGTTGATCACAGGGGTTCCCGGGCGCACCGACAGCTCAGTCAGCCCCTGATAGCCCCGGCCGTCGGCGTTTTCGTCGAAGCTGATCAACAGCGGCAGAGACATCGGATCATCCGCCGAAGCTGCCGGCATCTTGAGAAGGCTCTCCGGCGGTGCACCCCCTCTGCCCTTCACAGGGACACCGGAGGGCATGCCGATACCACCACGCAATGCGGCCAGGGTGGAGTTCCCTTTCAGCCGTACCGACGCGTCGCTGATCACGGTGCCATCGATGGTGATGTCGGCAGTCACCCACTTCTTCTCGCCATCTTTCTCGTAAGCCCGGATCATCTGCTGATACTCGGCGTCGGTGATCTCGACGTTCACCGTGTGCGGCACGGCGCTGTCGAATAGATCGACCGTACCGGCGATGTTGTCGGTGATTTCCGAAGCCATGACCGTGACATCTCCCGTGATGTAGGGACGGATGCGGCTGTCGCCGAGGATCACGGTCAGCCCGGTTAGAACTACGGTCAACAGCGCCAACAACTTCCAATGCTGACGTAACCCCACAGGTATGCGGTGGACCAAGTGCCTTCCAGGAAGTTCTTTTTCAGTCGGCTCGTCGGTATCGGTCATCAGATGTCGGTCTGGTCGTACCCGGTGAGCACCGTCACGCGTTGCCCCGCGTTGACCGCGCCGAGGCCGGCGATCAGCTCACCAGCGCTGCGGCCCTTCTTCAGTTGAGCGGTGTAGTACAACTCGGTGAGAGCACCTGAGCGGGCCGATTCTGTGGATACGAGTTCGAATTCGGAGCAGTGTTCGATCAATACGTCCTCCACTCGCGGAGTGTATTCGGGTTCCGGTGGTACCTGTACCTTGACCACCTGGCGCCGTACATCGAGCTTGAACCAATTGAACCGGTGCATGATCATCAAGACCAGGCAGATGATCGCTGTGGCGGCCACGGCCAGCAGATAGAATCGCGTCCCGGTGGTCATGCCGATCGCCATAGCGAGAAAGATGAAGCCGACATCGCGAGTCTCCTTGATGGCGTTGCGAAATCGGATCACCGATAACGCTCCGACGAGCGCAAAAGCCCGCGCGATGTTCGAACCGACGACGAGCATGATCACCGAGATCACCATGCAGACCATCACCAGCGTCTGTACGTAAGACTGGCTGTAGGAGACGTTCTTGTGGGTGTAGCGGTATACCCAGCCGATGACCGTCGCCAGTATGAATGACAACGCCAGCGAGGCAACGACGTCCACAACGGTGAAGGTCCCGCTGAGGTCCTGCAGGTCAATGGTCATTTCCGCTCGTTCCTTTCGGATTCAGCCTGTGGGGCATACGTATTCGTTTGCAGTTGACGAAAATCCACCGACGCATCCGGTAGGTGATCCCGGATCTACGAGGTCGCGAACAATAAGCTCCGGGGTGCCCATCCGCGATCGCGGGGACAGCCCAAATGCTTCAACCGACTGGCAGTACTTCGAGATTCGGATGACTGACATTTGGACCCGAGCCGCCAGGTCGGTGACCCAATAGGGGACTCGCTCGTTGGCCTTGATCTCTACGATCGCCAGCTTCGGCGGAATGATGAATCGGTTCTGCGCTCCCGAGGCGAAGTGGAAGTCGCGGTCCCGTCCGTGCACTTTGTGGTCGATGGTGACGCGAAGTCCGAGGTCGGCATCACGACCCACAAATGCCTCGCGGAGATAGCCGGTCGTGACGATGGGGCGCAGGTCCAGATTACCAATCAGGGTAGTCACCTCGTCGACGAAACCGCGCTGCGATTCGCCAACAGACACGGACCGCCGGCCGTCCAGCCACTGCCGCGCCAACCCGTAGGGCAGAGCGATTCGACGCTTCTGGGTGACGCGGTTCACCCGCTGCTTGATCTCGATGTGAACCGATGTGTCGTCGGTGCAATCGGTCGGCTGACCATAGAGTCGCATCCGCAGCTTCCGCCGGAAACGCAATCCTTCAATCTTTTCCCAATAGAACCTCAGATCCTGGGTGTCGTAGTACAACGAGGTCACCGGGTATCCGCCGTGTGGTGAAAACCGGTCTTGATCCATATGTCTGGCGAGTTCTTCGCGTAGCGCTGCGATCTTGAACTCGTCGAGGAGGTACTTGATTTCGTACCGGTTGAACGAGTGCAGCCGACTCGCCGTGTTCTGGTATCCGGTGGACCGCGTCGGCCGGTCATCGAGTCGTTCCGGGTGCGCGGCTCTGCCGATCACCCCGTTCCAGAACTTCTTCAACGCGCAGTCCCTTCCGTTGTTATTCACCTGGTGTTCGTTCAGGAAATCAGGCGCAGTTATGAAAGCCGTATGAGACAGATAACCGATACGTATCAAGGAACGGGGATCGCCGGTGCCGTGCCCTCATCCTCATCATTCGGCCGCGATATAGGAGGCCAGGAAACCGTTGTAGGAGGCCATATTTCAACAGAATTGACACTGCTGTGGCCGTCGTCGTCATCATCGTCGTCATCATCCGCATTCGCAGCTCCCGCAGTACCGACCCCGAGCACGACCGCAACCAGCATTCCGACGGTCATTTGACGCAAGCGCGTCATAACGGAAGAACCTCCCCGTATACATTCAGGCTGTCGTCGGAGGAATCTGTGCTTGTTTGCGCAGAGGCGAAGAGCCGCGCGGTGACAGCGCCGCCACACTGATCGACCTGCACGTGCGCATCGAGAATGAAAATGGTGGCGACACGTCCCTTGAGGGCCTTCGTCCCAAATCCCACAGTGGTGATCCCACCTGTGTGCAATGTCGATCCGAAATCCGGGCCGACACCGAGGACAGGTACGTCATCGAAGAGATCGGTATCGAAATCCACTCCCAGGTCCAGACCCTCACTCAGGTCGACCTGACATCCGAGTTGCGCACCGACGACAAGCTGGCCCGAGTTGACAGGGCGGGATCCCTCACCATCGACGGTGAGAGTCACTCGGGCGCTGAGAAATCCCTCACTGGAGAGCGGCGCCACCGCCATATTGGGCACCGCGTTGATCCGCGCGTCGGTCATTGCCAAGGTCAATTGCCATCCGTCTACGGTTGTTGTGGTCCGCATGACGTCTGCAATGGGAATCTGCTCCGCATGCGCCAGGCCAATGCTGCTGCCGAATAGAGTCAGATTCATCGCAGCCAAGGCAGTGAGACTTCGAAAGGTCAATGAACGCAGCTCCATTCACGTCGTCGAGGGCGGGCAGCCGATTCGGTTGGGCTGCCGACGCGGTTGCCCGGCAGCATGCACTGCGAACATGGGGCACCGCTGTGGACAGTATGGGAATGGCATTACCTCGACGGCCGGACGGCCGTCGCACAGGCTCTGGTCGTGCATGAAACAGCCGCGGCATGCGACGTGTCGCGCCCGTCCACAATCCTGGCGATAGGACCGAATCGGGCCTGGGCGCTCTGCATGAGTCGCCGCCACTGCGCCTGGTCGTCCACGTCGGCGGCGACGGCGATCACGTCGGCGCTACTGCGTCCGAGCAGAATTCGGGTGAGCGAGGATGGGAAGCGCGCGGTCACGACCACTCGGCCGCCTGCCGCCATGAGTTGTTGTGCAAGTTGAAAAGCGCCGTCGGTCTCCGCGTGCGTAATCAGGACGACCTCGCGTCGAGACGAGGCGAACAAATCGAGCTCGTGCGTGCTGCTTTTGGTCATACCGCCAGTCAAGGCAGCGAAGCTGAGCCCGCGGCGTGCGGATGCTATGACTCGCCTCAGCAAGTGGGGATCCAGATACTGCCAGGCGAAACCGTTCATGATTCCTGAACGGTATGTGAAGAAAAATCACGTGGACGTGAACGGTGTCTCTCCCGTTCAATGCAGGAGTGATCACGAATCAGGCGCGCACCGGGGCCTTCATGGCGATGGGCTCGATGCTCTGCGTGCAGATCGGCCTCGCGATCGCGGTGACGTTGATCGACCGCATCGGTGTCGAAGGCGCGGCGTGGTTGCGGCTGGCGTGGGCCGGGATCCTGCTGCTGCTGATCGTGCGACCGAAGCGTGCCGCGTTCACACGATCCAGCTTCGCGATGTGCATCGTGCTGGGTGTGGTCACCGCGGCCATCACACTGCTGTTCATGGCGGCGCTGGACCGGATCCCGCTCGGCACCGCCAGCGCACTGGAATTCCTCGGTCCACTCGGGGTGGCCGTGGCGCACGGCAAGGGCCGACAGCGGTTCTTCTGGCCGGGCCTTGCTGCGGCCGGTGTCGTGCTGCTCACCCAGCCGTGGGCGGGCGTCATCGATCCGGTCGGGGTGATGTTCGCGCTCGGCGCCGCGGCGTGCTGGGCGACCTACATCCTGCTGACCCAGCGCGTCGGCGATCAGGTCGCGGGCATCAACGGCCTCGCCGTGTCGATGCCCGTCGCCGGTCTGGTGGCCACCATCGCCGTGGGCCCCGCGGTGTTCGACCGGATGACGCCCGAGATCCTGTTGATCGGCGTCGGTTTGGCGATACTGCTGCCCGTGGTGCCCTTCGCACTGGAGCTGCTGGCATTGCGGCGCCTGACGACTGCCGCATTCGGCACCCTGATGGCGCTCGAACCCGCATTCGCGATGGTCGTCGGGCTGATCGTGCTGCACCAAGTACCCGGCATCGCGGGGGTCGTCGGCATCGGCGTCGTGGTGGCCGCAGGGATCGGTGCGGCACGGAGCGGCGCGCGCGCACCACAGCCGGTTCCCGCCGAGGTGGGTTCCTAACTAGGCTCGGTTCATGGCACGAGGATTCTTCGGTTCGCCGTTCGTCGGACTCATGAACACGATGTTCGTCGCGCTCATCGATGCGCCGGTGATCGGGCCGGTGGTGCGGCGCGGAATGATCAACATCCGCTATGTCGGACGGCGCTCGGGTAGGACCATCCAGACCCCGGTCGGCTACCGGCGCACCGACGACGGCGTGGTCATCAACGTCATGTGGCCGGACGACAAGACGTGGTGGCGCAACTTTCTCGGCGACGGCGGCGACATCACCCTGCTGAAGTTCGACGGTCGAGACCGTAGGGGCCACGCCGTCGCCCACCACGATGCCGAGGGCCGCGTGTCGGTGACCGTCACGCTGTGATCAGGTATCGAACCTCTTGCGTCGCACCAACGTTCCGGCCGCCAGCAGAATCAGGCTGATCAGCAGGATCGCCGTGGCCAGCACATTGATCTGCGGAGGCACGGCCGCCTTGACGGCGGCGTTCACATAGAGCGGGTAGGTCACCGTCGATCCGCTGACGAAATAGGTGATGATGAAGTCGTCGAGCGACAGCGCGAACGACAGCATGGCGGCCGCCACGATTCCCGGAATGATCAGCGGCAGTGTCACCTTGAAGAAGGTCCGCGCCGGGCTGGCGCCCAGGTCCATCGAGGCATCCTCGAGTGTCCAGTCGAACCCGCGGACCCGGGCTCGCACGGTCATCGCGATGAAGCTGACCTCGAATGCGATGTGCGCGATCAGAATGGTCGTATAGCCCGCTGCCCAACCGAAGTCGAGGAACAGTGTGAGCAGCGCAGCGCCGATCACGACTTCGGGAGCGGTGAGCGGAAGGATGAGGAAGGTGTCGACGGCTCTCTGTCCCCGCCAGCGTTGCCGCACAAGGGCGATGGCCACCAGGGTGCCGAGCACCAACGCGATCGCCGTCGAGACGGCGGCGACGTTGAGGCTCAGCTTGAGCGCTTCCGTCAGTGGCGGGTACTTGAACGGGTCCGCCCAGTTCTCCAGGGTGAAGCCCTGCCAGGTGTAGTTGAACTTGCCAAGGGGCTTGTTGAACGAGAACAAGATGATGACGAATATCGGCAAGAACAGGTAGAGCAGCACCAGGCCGGCCGCGACCCGCAGGAGGAGGTCACCCCAACGCGGGCTGCCCTTAACGGTTTTCGCCGGTTTGGCGCTGGTGGCGGAATCGATAGCGGTGACGGTCACACCAGATCCTCCGTGCCCAGTGCCCGGGTATACAGCAACACTCCGCCCAGAATGATCAGCATCAGCGTCAGGCTCAGTGCCGCCGCCGCAGGGTAGTCCTTGACGATGAGGAACTGCTTTTGAATGACGTTTCCGATCATCGTCGTCTGCGTACTCCCCAGATAGTCGGCGTTGATGAAGTCGCCGACGGCGGGGATGAAGACCAGCATGCTTCCCGCCAGTACGCCGGGCAACGACAGTGGCAGAATGACTTTCGTGAAGCTGCGCACGTTCGAGGAATACAGGTCTTTGGACGCCTCGATCAGGCGCGGGTCGATCTTCTCCAGGCTGACGTAGAGCGGCAGGATCATGAAGATGATCCAGTTGTAGGTGAGCCCGCCGATCACCGCCCAGCTGGTGGACAGCAGCCTGCCCTCCTCGGGAAGCAGGCCGACGGTGCCCAGCGCCTGCACCACCCAGCCCTCGTCGGCCAGAATCGTCTTCCACGCGATGGTGCGGATCAAGAACGTCACGAAGAACGGCAGGATCACCAGGCCGAGGATCAGGTTCTTGTAGCGACCCGCCTTGAACGCGATGACATAGGCCAACGGGAACGCCAGCAGCAGACACAGCAGGGTGGCCACCAGCGCGTAGCCGAATGACCGCAGGATCTGCTCGCGGTACGCGGTGAACGCCTCGAGGTAATTGCCGAAGTCCCATGCGAAGGACAGCGTCGGCATGTACACCGAACCACCGGACGCCGACAGCGACGTTCGCGCCAGCGTGAAGAACGGCACCACGAAGAACACTCCGAGGTACACGAGCGCAGGCAGCACCATCAGATACGGAGCGATCTTGCTCCGCTGGCGGCCGCTGCTGGCTACACCCGCCATCCGGTCAGCCGCCGGTGACCGCTGCGTACAGCGTGTTGTACTCCAGCGTCTGCTCGTCAGACAGTGGCGCCCAGCCCTTCGACTTCTCCAGGGTTTCCTTCGGCGGGTTGATCAGCGGGTTGCTGGCCGCGGCGGGATCGACCTTCTCGAGCTCCTCGGTCATGTCCGACAGCACGGGGATGTACTGCACGAAGGCCACCAGCTTGGCGTAGTTGGCGCGGTCGTAGACGTAGTTGATCCACGCCTCGGCGGCCTTCTGGTTCTTCGTGGTGTAGGGGATGACCATGGTGTCGACGAATGTCGTCGCACCCGATTCCGGAACCACGAACTGAAGATCAGGGTTGTCCGCCTGCAGCTGGACGATGTCACCCGAATACGCTTGTGCGACAGCGATGTTGCCCGCGGCGAGGTCATCGGCGTAGTCGTTGCCGGTGAAACGCCTGATCTGGCCCTTGTCGTTCTGTTCACGGACCAGGTCGACAGCCTTGGTGACCGTCTCGGTGGTGGGGTCCTCGGGTGAATTGCCCTGCGACAGCATGATCATTCCGAGCCCGTCCTGGGCGTCCGAGAACAGGCTGACGCGTCCCTTGTACGCCGGATCCCACAGGTCGCCGATCTTGGTGATGTCGCGACCGGTGGCGGCGCGGTTGTAGGCCAAGCCGACGAGACCCGACATATAGGGCGCGCTGAACTTGCGCTCGGGATCGACACTGGCCTCGAGAAGGTCGGGGCGCAGATTCTTCTTGTTGGGCCAGCCCGCGTCGCTGATGTCGTTGAGCCAACCGAGTTGGTGCAGCCGCACCGCCATGAAAGTGGTCGGCACTGCGAGGTCGGCGCCGATGTCCTGCTTGCGAGACAACGGCTCCTTGTTCTTGGCGAACCACTGCTCGTTGTCGTTGAAATCTTCCTTGTAGTCCACGGTGATGCCGGTCGCCGTCTGGAAGGCGGCCACGAAGCCGTCAGCCATGTAGAGCGGCCAGTTCGAGATCCGCAGGGTCCCGCTGGCGGGTCCGCCGTCCTGCGCTGCCGTTTCGCCTGACCCACCGCCGTCCGAACTACATGCGGCCAGGAAGGACGGCCCGAGGGCGAGCGCGGCGGCGGCCGCGGCACCGCCACCGATGAAGCGGCGACGGGAGGTCCTGTTGGCGGCAAGCCGGGCGGCCAGTTCGACGTCGATCGCTTCGATGTTCTTGGAGGGCATGGCAACTGTGCCTTTCGTCGATGTGAAGGAGGGTCAGAAACGATCGATTCGATCAGGAGTCGTCGAGCATCTCTTCGAGGTCTTCGGCGGTGGGGATGTCGGCGGCCGGAAGGACCAGCGACGCCTCGGGCGACCACGAGACGTGCACCTCGTCGCCGGGCCGCA
>CAZOIX010000103.1:0-9053 GCA_964579685.1 uncultured Mycobacterium sp. | reverse complement strand
CACACTCACCGAGGATGAGGCCAGCGCAGCGCGAGAGGCGGCGGTTCAGGCGGCGGCCAGCGAGGTGGGCGCCGTTCAACGTCGCTAGCGCGCCGCCCGCACGCCGTAGGTGCCGTTGATCTGGTCCTGGAACATCGACTGACGTGGTGGGGTGAAGGTGGCGACGGCGAGTACGGCCGCAGGGGCGAGCAGCATGAGCAGTCCGACTACGGCGCCCACCTGGATCTGCTCAACCAGCAGATAGTTCAGCATCTGGCCGGCAGCGACCGCGATCACGAAAATGGTGCCGTCGGCCAGCAGCCTGCCCTTGCTCTCCGGACCCGGCCACACGGCTGCGGTGGGGTAGTACAACCCGAGGATCAGCGCAGTCATGGCGTAGAAGCCGAGTGCTGCGCTCGCCAGCCGCGTCGTCGGCGGGTCAAAGACGGCGAACTCTACGGCCGTGTAGAGCACGAGCGGCCAGTAGGCCATCTTCACGTGTTCCCAGAGACTCTCGTTCACCGGTGCAAAGACCGCCACAATCCGGCGCCGACCCGACCAGTCGAAGACGAAGTGCAGCGCTGTGCCGACCAGAATGATGACTGGGATGCTGACGAGCGTCCAGACGAGTAGGTCGTGCATACCGTCGAAGGTAGGCTCCGTCGTAACGCGAGCGGCGGAAACGACCGGCCGCCGCCACCAATAATGAGTTTGCATCCTTCTGCATAACCATGCAGAATCGCCTGCATGACTTCTGTCGCGGTGGCGGGTGCCAGCGGATATGCGGGCGGGGAAATCCTGCGGCTGCTGCTGGGGCACCCTGCGTACGCCGACGGGCGGCTGACGATCGGTGCGCTCACCGCCGCGGCCAGCGCGGGCACCTCCCTTGCCGAGCACCATCCTCATCTTCTGCCGCTGGCCAGCCGGACGGTGGACGCCACCGACGCCGAGACGCTTCGCGGCCACGACGTGGTGTTTCTGGCGCTACCTCACGGTCACTCGGCTGCGCTCGCCGACGAGTTGGGCGCGGACACCGTCATCGTCGACTGCGGCGCCGATTTCCGCCTCACCGATGCCGGCGCGTGGGAACGCTTCTACGGTTCCTCGCACGCGGGCAGCTGGCCGTACGGGCTGCCCGAACTGCCCGGTGTCCGCGACCGCCTGCGCGGCGCCAAGCGCATCGCCGTGCCCGGCTGCTATCCGACCGCGGCGCTGCTCGCGCTGTGGCCCGCGATCGCAGAAGACCTCATCGAACCCGCCGTCACCGTGGTCGCCGTCAGCGGTACGTCGGGCGCCGGACGCGCCGCGAAAACCGACCTGCTCGGCTCGGAGGTCATCGGTTCGGCGCGGGCCTACAACGTCGGCGGGAAGCACCGGCACACTCCCGAGATCGCTCAGGGTCTGAAGGCGGTCACCGACAAGGACGTCACGGTGTCGTTCACTCCGGTGCTCATCCCGACATCGCGGGGCATCCTGGCCACCTGCACCGCCAGGACCGCCGCGCCGCTGTCCCAGATCCGTTCTGCCTACGAAAAGGCTTATGACGCCGAACCGTTCATCCACCTGATGCCGGAGGACCAGCTGCCCAAGACCGGCGCGGTGATCGGTAGCAACGCCGCGCAACTC
The DNA here is from genome assembly GCA_964579685.1 of uncultured Mycobacterium sp. Lineage (GTDB taxonomy): Bacteria > Actinomycetota > Actinomycetes > Mycobacteriales > Mycobacteriaceae > Mycobacterium. Next base: position 7,448 of record CAZOIX010000103.1, on the reverse strand, counting down.
GCGGTCGCCGTCGACGAGGACGCGTCGACGTTCATCGGCATCGCCGCCATCGACAACCTGGTCAAGGGCACCGGCGGGGCGGCGGTGCAATCGATGAATCTCGCGCTGGGCTGGCCGGAAACCGAAGGACTTTCGATCGTGGGGGTATCCCCGTGACCGATGTATCCGACACCGCACGGCTCATCCGCACCCAGGGCGTGACCGCCCCCGCCGGATTCCGGGCCACCGGAATCGCCGCGGGGATCAAGGTTTCCGGCGCACTCGATCTTGCGCTGGTGTTCAACGAGGGACCCGACCATGGTGCCGCGGCGGTATTCACCCGCAACAAGGTGAAAGCCGCGCCGGTGCTGTGGTCGCAGCAGGTACTCACCACCGGACGGCTGCGAGCGGTCGTGCTCAACTCCGGCGGGGCCAACGCGTGCACCGGTCCGCAGGGTTTCCAGGACACCCACGCCACCGCGGAGGCGGTCGCCGCCGCCCTGTCCGACTGGGGAACAGAGACCGGGGCGATCGAGGTCGCCGTGTGTTCTACCGGGCTCATCGGCGATCGGCTACCGATGGACAAGGTGCTGGCAGGCGTCACCGAGATCGTCCACGAGATGGCCGGCGGACTGACCGGTGGCGAAGAGGCCGCCCGGGCCATCATGACCACCGACACCGTGCCGAAACAGGTTGCGCTGCACCATGCTGACAACTGGACGGTGGGTGGTATGGCGAAGGGCGCCGGAATGCTCGCGCCGTCCCTGGCGACCATGCTGTCCGTGATCACCACCGACGCCGTCGCCAGTTCGGACGCTCTGCGCGCCGCGCTGAACAAGGCGGTCGCCATGACATTCGACCGGCTCGACGTCGACGGCAGCTGTTCGACCAATGACACGGTGTTGCTGCTCGCGTCCGGTGCCAGCGAGATCGCGCCGAGCCAAACCGATCTCGAGGACGCGGTACTGCGAGTCTGTGACGACCTGTGCGCACAACTGCAGGCCGACGCCGAAGGGGTCACCAAACGCATCGTCGTCACCGTCAGGGGAGCCGAGTCCGAACAGGACGCCCTGACGGCGGCCCGTGTGGTGGCTCGCGACAGCCTCGTCAAGACCGCGCTGTTCGGCTCCGACCCGAACTGGGGCCGCGTGCTGGCCGCGGTCGGCATGGCTCCGGTGGCGCTGGAGCCCGACCGGATCAGCGTGTCGTTCAACGGATTCGAGGTCTGCGTGGACGGTGTCGGCGCACCCGGCGCCCGTGACGTGGACCTGTCCTCCGAGGACATCGACGTCACCATCGACCTGGGTGTCGGTGCGGGCCAGGCGTCGATCCGCACCACCGACCTGTCGCACGCCTACGTCGAAGAGAACTCGGCGTACAGCTCATGACGCTCGCGACGCCGGTCAAGGCGCAGGTCCTCGCCGCAGCGCTGCCGTGGCTGAAACAGCTGCACGGCAAGATCGTCGTGGTGAAGTACGGCGGCAACGCGATGACCGATGACACCCTCAAGGCCGCGTTCGCCGCGGACATGGTCTTCCTGCGCAACTGCGGCATCCACCCCGTCGTCGTCCACGGTGGCGGTCCGCAGATCAGCGCGATGCTCAAGAAGCTGGGGATCGCAGGCGATTTCAAGGGTGGTTTTCGGGTGACGACGCCCGAGGTGCTCGACGTCGCGCGGATGGTCTTGTTCGGACAGGTCGGCCGCGAGCTGGTCAACCTGATCAATGCGCATGGTCCCTATGCGGTCGGTGTCACGGGGGAGGACGCACACCTGTTCACCGCGGTGCGACGCGATGTGACCGTCGACGGGGTGGCCACCGACATCGGCCTGGTCGGTGACGTCGAGCGGGTCGACGCCGACTCGCTGCTCGATCTCATCGGTGCAGGCCGTATCCCCGTGGTGTCGACCATCGCGCCCGACGCCGACGGCGTGGTGCACAACATCAACGCCGACACCGCCGCCGCCGCGTTGGCCGAGGCCCTGGGCGCCGAGAAGCTGGTGATGCTCACCGACGTGGAGGGCCTCTACACCGACTGGCCGGACCGCGGTTCGCTGGTCAGCGAGATCGACACGGCCGCACTGACTCAGCTGCTGCCCACGCTGGAGACGGGCATGGTGCCCAAGATCGAGGCCTGTCTGCGCGCGGTGTCCGGTGGTGTGCCGAGCGCCCATGTCATCGACGGCCGTGTCGAGCACTGTGTACTGGTCGAATTGTTCACCGACGAGGGGACGGGAACGAAAGTGGTGAGCCCATGACACTCCCGCAGCGCTGGGACGCCGTGATGATGAACAACTACGGCACTCCGCCGCTGGCATTGGTCAGCGGTGAGGGCGCCGTGGTGACCGACGCCGACGGTAGGTCCTATCTCGACTTGGTCGGTGGTATCGCGGTCAACGTCCTCGGCCACCGCCATCCCGCTGTCATCGAGGCCGTCACCAGGCAACTCAACACACTGGGCCACACGTCGAACCTGTATGCCACCGAGCCCGGCATCGCCTTGGCCGAAGCTCTGGTCGGTCTGCTCGGCGCCGAGGGTGCGCGGGTGTTCTTCTGCAACTCGGGTGCCGAGGCCAACGAGGTCGCATTCAAGATCACCCGGCTGACCGGCCGGACGAAACTCGTTGCCGCTCAGAACGCATTCCACGGCCGCACCATGGGCGCGCTGGCCTTGACGGGCCAGCCGTCGAAGCAGGAGCCGTTCGCGCCGTTGCCCGGCGACGTCACCCACGTCCCGTACGGAGACGTCGAGGCGCTGAAGGCGGCCGTCGACGACCAGACCGCAGCGGTCTTCCTCGAGCCGATCATGGGCGAGGGCGGCGTCGTCGTCCCGCCGCCCGGCTACCTGGTGGCGGCACGCGAGATCACCGCCGAACACGGCGCACTGCTGGTGCTCGACGAGGTGCAGACCGGAATGGGCCGCACCGGAGCATTTTTCGCCCATCAACACGACGGCATCACGCCTGATGTGGTGACCCTGGCCAAGGGGCTGGGCGGGGGGCTGCCGATCGGTGCATGCATCGCGACCGGCGAAACCGCAGGACTGCTGACCCCCGGCCTGCACGGCAGCACGTTCGGCGGAAATCCGGTCTGCACCGCCGCGGCGCTGGCCGTGTTGCAGGTGCTGGCTGACGACGACCTCATCGGGCGCGCCGCGGTTCTGGGCAAGACGCTGCACCACGGCATCGAATCGCTGGGCCACCCGGTTGTCGACCACGTGCGCGGTCGCGGGCTGATGTGCGGCGTCGTGCTGGACTCCGAGGTCGCCAAGCCGGTGGAGGTTGCGGCCAGGGAGGCCGGATTCCTCGTCAACGCCGCGGCTCCCAACGTGATTCGGCTCGTCCCGCCGCTCATTCTCACCGAGGGACAGATCGACGACTTCCTCGGCGCGCTGCCCGCCGTGCTCGACAGAGGTGCCGAGTCATGACACGTCATTTCCTACGAGACGATGACCTCACGCCCGCCGAACAGGCCGAGGTGCTTGCGCTGGCCGCGGAGCTGAAGCGCGCACCGTTCAGCAGGACCCCACTCGACGGTCCCCGCGGCGTCGCCGTCATCTTCGACAAGAACTCCACGCGCACGCGGTTCTCGTTCGAGATCGGCATCGCCCAGCTCGGCGGCCACGCGGTCGTGGTCGACGGTCGCAGCACCCAACTCGGTCGCGACGAAACATTGCAGGACACCGGGCGGGTGCTGTCGCGCTACGTGGAGGCGATCGTATGGCGGACCTTCGCCCAGGACCGTTTGACCGCAATGGCTTCCGGGGCGACCGTGCCGATCGTCAACGCGCTGTCCGACGAGTTCCACCCCTGTCAGGTGCTGGCCGATCTGCAGACACTGGCCGAGCGCAGGGGTGACCTGAACGGCCTGCGGATGTCCTATTTCGGCGACGGCGCCAACAACATGGCGCATTCGCTGATGCTCGGCGGCGTCACCGCCGGCGTCAGCGTGACCGTCGCCGCACCGGCCGGCTTCGAACCGCATCCGGAATTCGTTGCCGCCGCACAGAAACGAGCGGCGCAGACCGGGGCGACGGTGTCGGTGACCGACAACGCTGCGGCGGCAGCTGACGGAGCCGACGTCCTCGTCACCGACACCTGGACATCGATGGGGCAGGAGAACGACGGGCTGGACAGGGTGGCGCCGTTCAAGCCGTTCCAGATCAACACCGACCTGCTGAACCGCGCCGATTCCGATGCGGTTGTTCTGCATTGTCTTCCGGCGCACCGAGGTTACGAGATCACCGATGACGTGATCGACGGCCCGCAGAGTGCGGTGTGGGACGAAGCCGAGAACCGGCTGCATGCGCAGAAGGCGCTGCTGGTGTGGCTGTTGGAGCGATCGTGACGAGCGCGGCCACGCGGGCAGGCCGGCAGGCGCGGATCGTGTCGATACTGTCGTCACAATCGATTCACAGCCAGGGCGAGCTGGCGACGATGCTCGCCGATGAAGGTATCGACGTCACTCAGGCGACGTTGTCGCGCGACCTCGAGGAACTCGGCGCGGTGAAGCTGCGCGGCGCCGACGGCGGTGTCGGCGTGTACGTTGTCCCCGAGGACGGGAGCCCCGTGCGGGGTGTTTCCGGTGGTACCGAACGGATGTCGCGGCTGCTGGCCGAGCTCCTGGTCTCCACCGACGCCAGTGGCAATCTCGCGGTGCTGCGGACGCCACCGGGCGCCGCGCACTACCTTGCCAGCGCGATGGACCGCGCAGCGTTGCCGTACGTGGTCGGCACCGTGGCCGGCGACGACACCATCCTGGTGGTCGCACGCGAGCCGATGACCGGTGCAGAACTCGCGGCGAGATTGGAAAGCATTCAACAAAAGGAGATCAGTTAATGTCCGAGCGCGTCATCCTGGCGTATTCCGGCGGTCTGGACACCTCGGTCGCGATCAGCTGGATCGCCAAGGAGACCGGCCGTGAGGTCGTCGCGGTGGCCATCGATCTGGGCCAGGGCGGCGAGGACATGGAGGTCGTCCGGCAGCGGGCGATCGACTGCGGCGCGGTCGAGGCGGTCGTTGTCGACGCCAAGGACGAGTTCGCCGAGCAGTACTGCCTTCCCGCCATCCAGTCCAACGCGCTGTACATGGACCGCTATCCGCTGGTGTCGGCGTTGAGTCGGCCCCTGATCGTCAAGCATCTGGTGACCGCCGCGCGTGAGCACGGTGGTGGCATCGTCGCGCACGGCTGCACGGGTAAGGGCAACGACCAGGTGCGCTTCGAGGTCGGATTCGCTTCGCTGGCACCGGATCTCGAGGTCCTGGCGCCGGTCCGGGACTATGCGTGGACACGGGAGAAGGCCATCGCGTTCGCCGAGGAGAACGCGATCCCGATCAACGTCTCCAAGCGGTCGCCGTTCTCCATCGACCAGAACGTGTGGGGCCGTGCGGTGGAGACGGGCTTCCTCGAGCACCTGTGGAATGCGCCCACCAAGGACGTCTACGACTACACCGAGGATCCGACCGTCAACTGGAACACGCCCGACGAGGTCATCGTCGGGTTCGAACGAGGCGTACCGGTGTCCGTCGACGGCCGTGACGTCAGTGTGCTGCAGGCCATCGAGGAACTGAATCACCGCGCCGGCGAACAGGGCGTCGGCCGCCTCGACGTCGTCGAGGACCGCCTGGTCGGCATCAAGAGCCGGGAGATCTACGAGGCGCCGGGCGCGATGGTGCTCATCACCGCACATACCGAACTCGAACACGTCACGCTGGAGCGCGAACTCGGCCGGTTCAAGCGAGGTACCGACCAGAAGTGGGGTGAGTTGGTCTACGACGGCCTCTGGTATTCGCCCCTGAAGGCGGCGCTGGAGTCGTTCGTCGCCAAGACCCAGGAGCATGTCTCCGGCGAGATCCGAATGGTGCTGCACGGCGGGCACATCGCGGTCAACGGCCGGCGCAGCGCGGAGTCGTTGTACGACTTCAATCTTGCGACCTACGACGAGGGCGACACGTTCGACCAGTCGTCGGCCAAAGGATTCGTGCATGTGCACGGCTTGTCGTCGAAGATCTCCGCGCAGCGGGACCTGGCTGGCCAGTGAGCACCAACGAGGGCTCGCTGTGGGGCGGCCGGTTCGCCGACGGACCCGCGGATGCGCTCGCTGCGCTCAGCAAGTCAACCCACTTCGATTGGGTGCTCGCGCCATACGACATCGCTGCGTCAAAGGCGCACGCGCGGGTGCTGTTCCGGGCCGGCCTGCTCACCGACGCACAACGCGACGGCCTGCTGGCGGGTCTGGACAACCTGGCTTCCGACGTCGCCGACGGCAGCTTCGGGCCGCTGGTGACCGACGAGGACGTCCACGGCGCGCTGGAGCGCGGGCTGATCGACCGCGTCGGAGCTGATCTGGGCGGCCGACTTCGGGCAGGCCGGTCACGAAATGATCAGGTGGCCACGCAGTTCCGGATGTGGCTGCGCGATGCGATCAGACGGATCGCCGACGGCGCACTCGAGGTCGTCTCGGCATTGGCGACGCAGGCTGCGGCCCATCCGACCGCCATCATGCCCGGGAAGACGCACCTGCAGTCCGCGCAGCCGATCCTGCTGGCGCATCATCTGCTCGCGCACGCGCATCCGCTGCTCCGCGACGTCGACCGCCTCGCAGACTTCGACACGCGAGCCGCGGTGTCGCCGTATGGTTCGGGTGCGTTGGCGGGGTCCTCGCTCGGCCTTGACCCCGATGCGATCGCGGACGAACTGGGCTTCGACGCTGCGGCCGACAATTCGCTCGACGCCACCGCGTCGCGTGACTTCGCCGCCGAAGCGGCGTTCGTGTTCTCGATGATCGGTGTCGATCTGTCCCGGTTGGCAGAGGACATCATCCTCTGGAGTACCACCGAATTCGGCTATGTCACTCTGCCCGACGCCTGGTCGACCGGCAGCTCGATCATGCCGCAGAAGAAGAACCCCGATATCGCGGAGCTGGCGCGCGGTAAGTCGGGCCGGCTGATCGGCAATCTCACCGGTCTGCTGGCCACGCTGAAGGCGCAGCCGCTGGCATACAACCGGGATCTGCAGGAGGACAAGGAGCCGGTGTTCGACTCCGTCCTGCAGCTGGAACTGCTGTTGCCCGCCATGGCGGGTTTGGTGGCCACTCTGCGTTTCGACGTCGACCGCATGGCCGCGTTGGCGCCGCTCGGCTACACCCTGGCCACCGATGTCGCCGAGTGGCTGGTGCAGCGGGGGGTGCCGTTCCGGGTGGCGCACGAGGCGGCGGGTGCTGCGGTCCGCGCGGCGGAGGCGCGCGGGGTAGGCCTGGAAGAACTCGAGGACTCCGAGCTCGCCGGCATCCACCCGGAGCTGACGCCGCAGGTGCGTGAGGTGCTCACCATCGACGGATCGGTCAACTCACGCGATGCCAGGGGAGGCACCGCGCCGATCCAGGTCGCCAAACAGCTCGGTGTCGTCCGCGAGTCCGCTGACCGGCTGAGGCACCGGCTCCGTCGTTGAGTGATTTGTGTGCGTTTTCGT
>CAZOIX010000102.1:0-9104 GCA_964579685.1 uncultured Mycobacterium sp. | reverse complement strand
CTCGAGGACCAGCATCGTCGGCACCGACGTCTGCAGCGACCCCGCGTGGAATGCGGACTGCTGCAACAACACCGCGACGATCCCGATCACCACAAGCAGATACGGCGCCGGCGTCATCAGTACCGCACGAAGACCGTCGTGGGTCAGCATGTGCATCACGAGCTTGGTCAGCATCGCGACGACGCCGAACAGCACACCCACCGCCACCGCGAGAAGAACCGCCCGTCTGGGGCCGGGGTTGCGGACCGCGACGATCACACATGCCGAGACCGCCACGGTGCACACCACGGCGACGATCGCCGTCAACGGCACCGACGCCTCGTAGTCGCCGGCGCTGGTCTTGGCCAACACCACGAACACGGCCAACGACGCGGTCAGGACGACGGCCCACATCCACTCACCACGGGTGACCCGGCGTTTGGCCAGGCGTGCGCTCAGCGGCAACGCGAACAGCAGAGCCGAGACGAGAATCGGCTGGACCAGCAGCAGCGAACCGTACGCCAGCGCGAGTGCCTGGAATGCGAAGCCGGCGATCGCGGCGGCCGTTCCGGCCCACCACAGGGGTCGGCGTATCAGCGTCAGCAGCATGACTGCGCTCACGCCTTTGTCCTCGGGGACGTCCATCGTCGCGCGCTGCCGGACCACGATGCCGATGGCGAGGAACAGCGCGGCGAGGAAGGCGAACAGCACCGCCAGACCATGGCCTACCAAAAGGGATCAGCTCCTCCTAGACGTCACCGACCACGGCCGGCACACCCGACAAGAACAACATATGAGCCGCCGCATCGCTGCGGCGACTGCCCCCTTCTTGTTCATCGAGTTTTGGTCTGTGCCCGAGTGGGCATTAAAGCCGGCATGAATCTGCGATGGTTGGTATTGCTGGCGGGGGCCCTCGTGTTGGTCGTCGGCGTGATTGGTCTGCTCATTCCCGTTTCGATCGCCGGCCCCGACGGGCAGAGCATCGGGTGCGGCAACGCGATCGCCGCAGACAACTCCGCAGCCCGCGAGGCCGACAACAACAACCCGGTCAATCTGCCGATCCTCAACGAGGTCGTCCCCCACACGGATTACGTCGAGCAGTGCGCGTCGGCGGTGTCGGAACGGCGAACGTGGTCCATTCCGGTCGCGATCGTCGGGCTCGTGGTGGTCGCCGGTGGATTCTTCGTCGGCGGAAGGGCGGGCAGCGCGCGAACGGCTTAGCTGTCAATACACCTAGCCGGCGTCGCGAACGGAGACCAGATGCGGCCGATTCGGCCCGGGTGCGTCCGATGGAGCGATCCTGTCGTTGACTCCTGCCACTGCGGCATCGACACGGTTGACCGCGCGGTCGCATAGTCCACGGACTTTGTCACTGGCGGTATCGACGTCGTCGGCTGCACTCAACAGGTAGGCCCGCAGGTTGCGGCGCAGACGCTCACCCCTGGACCTCAGCCGGCGCCGCAGCCGATCGTCGACCTCGATCGTTACGTAGGGCAGCACCCGAAGCTTCATGTGCTTACAGTAGCGGGGGCGGCATCCCGCCGGCATCTGGTGATACCTGAACCATACTGGACCAAATCGTCTCTAAGAGAGCGCTCCTATGGCAGCTGACCAGCGACGCAATGTTGACGTGGACCTTTTTTGGACGATATAGTTCAGTTTCCACACAGATAGGACTTAACCATGAGGTCAGTATTGGGTCGGCGGATCGCCGCCGTCGCCGGTGGCTCCGCGATCACCGCGATGGTCGTGCTCACCGCATCGTGCGCCAAGGAAGAGGAGAAGGCGCCCGAGACCACCACGACCACGACCACCACCACCACGTCGGTCGAGCCGTCGCCGACGGAGAAGGCGCCGCGCATCGATCCCACCGGGCCCAACCCGTTCTCGCCGACGGTCATCGCCCCGGGCGCGCCGACCGCCGTCCCCGGTAACCGCGAGAACACCGGCTAGACCACAGCGCTTCGACCGCTTACGTTCGCGGTCGCCGTCAGTGCACCGTCTGGGCGGCGGCCGCGAACGAGGCCACATGGCCTATCGCCATGTCGAGCGCCGCCTGCATCAGCCGCGGATCGCGTCCGGTCTGGGACAGTAGGTAGCCGCCTTCGACCGCAGCGAGCAATCCTGTTGCGAGAGTGTGGGTATCGGCTTCCTGCCGCAAGGCACCGCCGTCACGCATCCGCTCGAGTGCGGCGCCCAGCAGGGTCCGCCATTCGGCGAAGTGCTCGGACAACGACGCCCTTGCTCTGTCATCGGAATCCGACAATTCGGCAGCGAGAGAACCGAGTTCGCAGCCCCACAGCCCGCGCCGCAATGCACAACGCTGCACCATGGCATCACGCCATTGGTAAAGCCCGCGGAACGAGTCAACCTTTTCCAGCCGCAGTCGCTGCCAGGACAACACCTCGTCGGCGCGCAGCGTGATGACTTCGTAGACCAGCTCGCCCTTGTCCTCAAAGTGTTGGTAGAACTGGGATTTACTGGTCGAGCTGGCCGCGAGCACATCATCGATCGTCGTCGCCGCGACTCCCTGGACGTGCATCAACTCGGCGGCCGCAAGGGCGATCCGTTTGCGGGTCGCCGCACCTCGCGAAGTCAGGCGAGGCCGCGACTCACGGTTGGATTGTGGCGGCACATACTCACTGTATCGCTGTCGCAGGCCGCCGGTCGCTTGTCTGCGGAAGCGGTCTGCGGGCCGTCTCTCGCAGCGTCAGAACCGTGCCGAGCGAGATGACCGCCGCCACGATCAGATAGCCGGCCGGCGCCGTGTTGCCGGTCTGGGCGGTGAGCCAGGTGACGACATACGGGGTGGTGCCGCCGAACGCCGCGACGCAGATGTTGTAGCCGATGGAGAAGCCGCTGTAGCGCACAGTGGTGGCAAAAAGCTCCACCCCTGCCGAGACCGCGGTGGACACATAGACCGACGCGATGGCGGCCAGCGCGCAATGGGCCGCGACGGCGGCGACCAACGATCCCGAGTTCAGGAGCGCAAACAACGGATAGGCGCCGACCGCGAACATCACCGAACCCGCGATGAGCATCGGTTTGCGCCCGATCCGGTCCGACAGCGCCGCCAGCGGCAGGATCAGCACCAGCGCCACGAACGTCGCCAGGGTCATGGAGGTGAACGCTTCGGTCTTGGTGAACTTCAGCGTCACGATCAGGTAGGTCTGCAGGAACGTGAACACCACGTAGTAGCCCACGTTGAAGACGATGAACAGACCGATCACCTGCAGGATCGGCCGCCATGACGTGGTCATCGCTTCGCGAAGCGGCGAGGACGCCACCTGCTCGGTCTTGCTGAGTTCGGCGAACTGGGGGGTGTCGTCCAGACGCAGCCGGATGTAGAGCCCGACCAGGCCCAGCGGACCGGCGATCAGGAACGGGATCCGCCAGCCGTAGCTGTTCATCGCTTCGGTGGGCAGCAGCGCCTGCAGCAATGTCACGGTCACCGATCCGAGCAGAAAACCGACCACACCCGACCACGCCATGAAGGTGATCGTCAGACCGCGGCGGTTCTGCGACGCGAACTCCGCGAGGTAGACCGCCCCGCCGCCGTACTCGCCGCCGGCCGAAAAGCCCTGCAGGCACCGCAGGGAGAACAACAGCAGGGGCGCGGCGACGCCGATCGACGCATACGTCGGAAGCAGGCCGATACCGACCGTTGCGCCGGACATCAGCAGGATCACCACCGCGAGCACGCGCTGGCGCCCGATTCGGTCACCCAGCGGACCGAACACGAATCCGCCGAGTGGTCTGGCGAAGAACGCGGCGGCGAAGATGGCGAATGTCTTGAGCAACGCAGCCGTTTCGTCGCCTGCCGGGAAGAAGTTCGCGGCGATGAAGGTCGCCAGGAATCCGTAGATGGCGAAGTCGAACCACTCGACAGCGTTGCCGATCGACGCACCGGTGACTGCCTTGCGCACATCCGAGTGCATCCCGACTCTCCCGAATCTAAGCGTTTCGCTGAGCATTTCGCTTACCTGCCCGTGGGCGATATCCAAGACTAGCGGTCGGCCCAGAACGGTCTCGTCGCCAGTGCCACCAGCGTGAGCACGGCCAGCGGCGCCACCAACGGCACCCATGGCAGCGTTGCCGGTACCGATACCGCCGCGAGGCCGGCAACGGTAAACCCCACCGCGCCAATGACGGTCGGCGCGGTGATGACCCTCGTGTGTCGCAGCACCAGATAGCAGGCCGCGCAGAGGCCGGACAGCGCCGCCAGGACGACCGGGGCTTCGGTGAGCACCACCGTCGCGGCTGCCAGTAGCACCGCCACGGTGGCGGCGGGACGAAAAACGCTGCCCAACAACACGGTAACGGCTGCCGATGCCGCCACCACCATGGCGACGTCGTCGGCCCCAACGGCGGCCGAGGCGGCCATGACGAGGCCGAAGGCGGTCGACAATGCACGATTCATCGCCGCCTCCGCGAGGTGCGCCGCCGATCCGGTACGAGCTGCAAGGCCACGTCGAGCCTGTCGACCTCGCGCCACGCGATCACGTCGACGCCGACTGTGCCCATGTCCCGGTACATGAATGACCGCTGCAGCGACCACATCCGGGCGACCACACTGTCGCATTCGTCCTCGAACGGCGCCCCTTCGAGGACATCGACCGCGATCACATTGTGCCCACGCTTGCGCAGGTCGATCAGAGCCAAGGCGAACTCGGTGTCCAGAAGCGTGGAGAACGCGACGACGATCGCGCCGGGCGGAACTGCCGCGCGTGGCGCCAAGGTGCCCGGCGTGGTCTCGAAGCCGCCGTCGACGGCGAGCACCGCGTCGAGCACGCGGTAGAACTGCCTGCGCCCGATGTCGGCGCCGAGCCAGCGTGGGCGGCGATCCCCGAGGGCGACGATCCCCGCCCGGTCACCGCTGCGCAGCGCGCTCTGTACGACCTGTACCGCGCCCCGCACGGTGCGGTCCGTTGCCGCGGTTGCCGGCCCTGCCGGCTGGGGATAGTTGTCCACCAACACCACGACATCGGCGGCGCGGTCGGTCAGTCGTTGGGTCACATGCAAATTGCCCCGGCGTGCGCTGACCGGCCAGTTGACGGTGCGGAGGTGATCTCCCGGCACATATGGGCGGACATCGGCGTACTCGACGCCTGGCCCGATGTGCCGGGTGAGATGGGTGCCCAGACGGTCCAGCAGGTCAGTCCGCGGAATCGCGGTGGGATGCGGCGGCGCCATGGGGAACACGTAGACGTCCGCTGCGTCGACGACGCCCGTTCCCTGCAGCAACCCGCCCCGCGCACCGAGGGACACCCGGCCCCGGATCGGGTATCGGCCCCACCGGTCAGCGGCAACGACGACGCTGTGCCGTCCCGAGGATTCGCGCTCGTCACCCTCGATCCGCATTCCCGTCGGCACCGAAACGGTGAGTTCGATTGTGTCGAAATCCGTTTCGGGTTCCGCTGCCGCCCATACCGCGACCTCCGCGAGTTCGTCCTCGAAACACCGGTGGGCCCCGGGATCTGCGCTCACGACGACCACCGGGACAGGACGCTGCCACCCGATCGAACACACCACGCCCAGCAGTGGCGCCGCGAACATCACCAGCTGCCACAGCGAGGTGGTGACTGCGACGCCCAGCAGCACCGCCACGCACGTGAACAGGGCAAGTGTCAGCGACGAAGGGCGCCAACGTAAGTGCACATGGCTGCTACGGGTCTCGATCACACCGCGTCACGCTTTGGTCCGCGGCACGGGAAGCCGTCGCAGCAGTTCTTCCACCACATCGCTGCCGTGCACCCGACGCACCCACATCTCTGGGCGCAGGCTGATCCGGTGCGCCATCGAGGGAACGGCCAGCGATTTGACGTCCTCGGGGATCACGTAGTCGCGGCCGAGTAACAATGCGCGGGCACGCGCGAGCTGAACGAGGTCGAGTTCGGCCCGTGGGCTCGCGCCGACTGCGACCTGCGGATGCGCCCGGGTCGCGGCGGCCAGTGACACCACATAGCGGAGCACATCGTCGTGCACGGTGACCTGTTCCACCGACTCGCGCATCGCGAGCAATTCGTGAGCGTCGACAATCTGGTGCACGGTCGGCTCTGCGGACCCGCGGTCGATGCGCCGACGCAACATCGACGTCTCCTCCTGTTCGGACAGATACCGCAGCTCGAGCCGGATCGTGAAGCGGTCCAGTTGCGCCTCCGGCAGCGGATAGGTGCCCTCGTATTCGATCGGATTGTCCGTCGCCAGCACGATGAACGGGGCGGGCAGCTTGTGCGTGACGCCGTCGATGCTGACCTGCCCCTCGGCCATCGATTCCAGCAGCGCGGCCTGCGTCTTGGGTGGTGTCCGGTTGATTTCGTCGGCCAACAGCAGATTGGTGAATATCGGCCCGGGCCGGAACTCGAATCGGCCGGACTGCATGTCGTACACCGTGGACCCCAGCAGGTCGGCGGGCAGCAGGTCGGGCGTGAATTGCACCCGTGTGAACTCCAGCCCCAAGGCCGCGGAGAACGACCTCGCGATGAGCGTCTTGCCGAGGCCGGGCAGGTCCTCGATGAGCACGTGACCGCCCGCGAGCACCGTCGTGAGGATCAGGGTGAGCGCACCCCGCTTGCCGACCACCACCCGACCTATCTCGTCGAGGACCGCTTCGCAGTTGGCGGTCGTGGTCGCGCCGGGCACGTACTCCGTCACACCCGCTCCAACCGTTGCAGAATCTCGTCCAGCGCATCGCGGCCGGGACCGGGCTCGGTGACGCCGCCGCGCGCCACGTTCTCCGGGTCGACCCAGGCCCACAACTCGGCGCCGAACAACATCCGTCCCGTCGCGTTGTAGGCGTCGCGGTCCTTGGACCGCTTCTGCCCCGTCGCCATTTCGAACTGCCGGGCGAGAGTTGGCCGCAAGTGCCTGTCCCAGTCCCTGCGGGTGGCCTCCGACTGGCCGATCAACGTCTCGGTGCGAGATCGCCAGCGGCGCAAGGACTCTGCGGCATCGTCGGCACGCTGCTCCCCGGGATCGGCGTCCCCCTGCCGCACCAGATACCAGCGCACGCCGAGCAACGCACACGCGACGGCGACGCCGGAGAAGATGAGAATCAACCGTCGGTCGGGTCCTGCGAGTGCCAGCAATTCGGCACCGGCGACCAGCAGGAATCCCGCTGCCACAAACTTTTTCATGCGATGCTCCTCGCGCTGCCCGCAGGAAGTTCGGCGAGCACACGTTGCAGGACCCGCACGGCGGCGTCCCGATGCGCTTCGGTCATCACATGCGGGGAGAACCTCGCCTCCTCGAACAGATCAACCAGTTCGGTCGCGCTGTCTGCCCGCAGTGCCCGGTTACCCACCGCGCGGGCGAGCACCTCGGACGGAGTGTCACAGTCCTGCGGGACGGCGCCCGGCACCCGGGTCAGCTCACCTTCCATCGCCGCGTAGCAGGCGATGATCGCCTCGCGGGGTTCGCGGGTGCGATCGCCGATCTCGGCGAGCCCGACCTCCGCGGCACGAACGAGGGAATCTCCTGCCGTCTCGGCCGCGGTCGCTGGGCCGTCGTCGGCGGCCGGGTACGGCACTGCACCGGTGCGTTGCCGCCGCGACGCGATCGCCGTTGCGGCGATCACCACCACCATCAGAATCAGCATCGGTGGTATGAGGTAGCCGACCACATTGGTGTCCGGTTCGGCGTCGCGGTCCGGCTGTGGGCCCGGCGGATCGGCGGCGGGTGCCGGGTTGACCGTCTCGGGGTCCGACGGCGTTGGAGACAGGGGTTGATCCGACGGCCCACCCAGTCGCATCAACACCAGCACGAGCAGTAGCCATCCGATCACCAGCGCGAGCGCGATCAGTGCGAAGCGCCAGCTCGGCCGCGCGCCGGCGGCCGAACCACGCGGCAGGGCCCCTGCCGATGCGGGCCTCGGGGTGCGATCGCGCAGGCGGGCGATGATCGCGAACCCGATGATCAACACCGCGGCACAGACCATCGCGACAACCAGGATCAGTGCGGCCGGACTGCTCGGCGGCCGGTCACGCTCGGTCACCGGTTCGCCTCCGGGGATGTAGCCGCGCAGGGCCCAGGCGGCAACGGTCATGAGCGCGATCACCGCCATCACGCGCTGTGTCGACCTGTCCGTACCGGCCATGGCCCCTCGACCTCATCCTGGCACGTGGCCGCTGCGGAACCGTGGCGATCGGCTGGATAGGTTCGACTACGTGACCACCACACTTGCAGACCCGAAAGTGGCTGCCGCTCTCGATCGGATGTTCGCCGAATCGGCCGAGCAGTTCGCTTCGATACGGGCCGGCACCACCCATTTCCCACGCCTGGAGTCGGCCAGTGCGGCCGAACGTGCGGACGCACTCAGTGAGTACTACCTGCCGGTGACCCAGGATGCCGGCCGGCTGCTGTACGCGCTGGTGCGGGCGGCCAGGCCGGCCACGGTGGTCGAGTTCGGCATGTCGCTCGGCATCTCGGCGATCCACCTCGCTGCCGCGGTGCGCGACAATGGTGGCGGCCGGGTTGTCACCACCGAATTGAGCACCGCGAAGGTGGCCGCCGCGAAGAAGACGTTCACCGACGTCGGCCTCGACGATCTCATCGTCGTGCTGGAGGGTGATGCGCTGGCCACCCTCGAGGATCTCGATGGGCCCGTCGATTTCGTGCTGCTCGACGGCTGGAAAGAGCTCTACCTGCCGGTGCTCGAACTACTCGAACCACGCCTGTCGCCGGGCACTCTCGTCGTCGCCGACAACACCTCCATGGCCGAGCTCGCACCCTACCTCGACCATGTGCGCGACCCGGCGAACGGCTATGTCAGCGTGAGCTTCCCGGCACGCGACGCCGACAGTATGGAAATCAGCTGCCGCGCATAGCGGCCTTGGCTTGTTTGACGGCGGCCGCGGCATCGCGGCTGGACCGCTTCGCCTGTTCGTAGGCGTCTTCGGCTGTCGTGAGCGCACTTTCGGCGTCGGCCAGCCTTCTGCGCGCGTCGTCGCGTCGCATGCGTGCGGTCGCGAGATCGGACTGTAGTTCGGACAGCGCGTCGTCGGCGTCGGCCTTTGCCCGCTCCGCCGCGGCCAGTGCCGCGCGTGCGTGTTGGCGGCTGCGACGCTCCGCTTCCCGGCCGTCGTCGGCCTTTTCCACGGAAGGCGCGGGTTCGGATTGTTCGGCCC
>CAZOIX010000101.1:0-9213 GCA_964579685.1 uncultured Mycobacterium sp. | reverse complement strand
TCGCTGACCACGATGTCGGGCACCGCCGCGCGTACGGAGTCCAGAGCCTGTTGGCCATCGGTGACGGCGTCGACCTGGTAGCCGTCACCGCGCAGCAGGCGGGCCAGGTAGTCGCGCATGTCGGCGTTGTCGTCCGCAATGACGACGCGGGTCGGCGAGCCCGAATTCGACGGCCCTTCAGCAGGGTTCAGCGATTCCTCTGACGCACCGGCGTCAGCGGGGATCCAGCGCAACGCCTCCTGCACATAGGGTTCGGCCACGGCAGAAAATGTCCGGCTCACATCTGCGTTGGCGACCTGGTCGGCGGGTAGATTCGCGGTGCCGAACGGCAGGCGAATGGTGAAGGTCGTCCCCACGTTCTCGGTACTGCTTGCGGCGATGCTGCCGCCGTGCAGGTCGACCAACTCCTTGACCAGAGCCAACCCGATCCCGCTGCCCTCGTTGGACCGTGCGCGCGCATTTTCGATGCGGTGGAAGCGTTCGAACAACCGGGGCATCTCGGCGGTAGCTACACCGATCCCCGTGTCCGCCACGGTGATCAGTGCTCCGTCGGCCTCACCACGCACGCCGATGGAGATGGTGCCGTCGAACGTGAACTTCAACGCGTTCGAGAGCAAATTGAGGACCACTTTCTCCCACATATCGCGATCGATGTAGACCACGTCATCCAGCGGTGGGCAGTCGACGGTCAAGGTCAGTCCCGCCCGTTCGATCGCAGACCGGAACACGCTGGCCAGCTCGGCGGTGATGGTCGCAATGTCGACCGGTACGAAATGTGCCTGGGTGCGGCCGGCCTCGATGCGGGAGAAGTCGAGCAGTGAGTTGACGAGCTTGGTCAGGCGTAATCCGTTCCGCCAGACGGTATCCAGTTCGTTACGGGTCGGTTCGTCGAGGTCCGCACGCCCGCGCAGTTGGTCGACCGGGTCGAGAATCAACGTCAGGGGGGTGCGGAATTCGTGACTGATGTTCGAGAAGAACGTCGTCTTGGCGCGGTCCAACTCGGCCAGTTCTTCCGCCCGGCGCTGCTGGTCACGGAAGCTTCTGGCGCTGCCGATGCCCGCGGCGATGTGGCCAGCGACGAGCGTCACGAAGCCGCGGTAGCCCTCATCCAGGGGGCGGTAGCGGTTCAGCGCGGCCACGAAGAAGCCGGCGGGAGTGCCGCCCTGCTGCTGCAGCGGTAGCACAAGGGCCTTGCCGGGCGGGTCGCGCCAATCCCCGGTCGGCAGGTTGGGCAGCCCGGTGAGGTCCACCGACGCCATGCCACCGCGCGCGGCGTGGTCGCCCGGCCACACCGCGGTGTCGCCGGCGGGTATGACCGATGGCGCCACAGGATGTCCGGCATCGATACCGCTGCAGCCCGCGAGCCGAGCGTCGCCGCTTTCGTCGAACAAGTAGGTCAAGGTGAACGGGAGATCGCGCAGGTTGTGATTGAGCTGGCGGTCACCGAAGTGAAGTGATTCCTCCTCGGAGCGCACAACGCTCGGGTCGGAGCCCAGATCTCGCAGTGTCGCCATTCGCCGCTCGGCGATCACCTCGTGGGTGACCTCGCTGACCACACAGAGCATCCCGACAATCTGGGTGTCGTCGTCGCGCAGCGGACTGTAGGAGAACGTGTGATAGGTCTCCTCTTGATATCCGGAACGTTCCAGGAAGAGCAGCAGCGCGGAGTCCCAGGTGGCCTCTCCCGTGGATAACACGCCGTCGATCCGGGGGCCGATGTCCTCCCAGATCTCCGCCCACACCTCGTGGGCGGGCCGCCCCAGTGCCCAGGGGTACTTACGTCCGAGGGTGTCGCGACGGTATGCGGCATTGCAGAAAAAGGTCCGATCCGGACCCCATGCCATCCACATCGAGAACCGAGACGACAGCAGGATGCCGACCGCCGTCTGCAGGCTCTGCGGCCACTGGCGCGGCGGCCCCAGAGGAGTGCTCCCCCAGTTCACCTGGGCAAGGTCTGCGCCGACTTCTGAGTCTGCACTGAAGATCGCAGCCTCGCGATCGCGCTCTCGCTCTGGAGCGCCCATCTCAGTGTCCTTCGACCGCGGCGTCGACGTGCGGATACAGCCGGAGGATGCCGTCGAGTTTCGTGACTTGGATCGGACGCAGAACCTCGGGATTGGACGCGGCGATCCGAACGGCGACGCCGACGGACTGTCCCCGCTCGTGACATTCGAGAACCGCGTTGAGACCGGCGCTACCGAAGTGCGAGACGCGACAGAGGTCGATCACCAGTAGTCGAGCCGGGTGGTCGAGCGTCCGCTTCAGCGCGGTGTCGAGGTGGAATACGAGGGTCGCGTAGCTCTCCGAGTCGACCTCACCGAGTGCCGACACCACGACGGCGGCATCGCCGACATCCTGATTCACTTCCAGTAACGCCACGTCCCGCACCCGATTGCTAGCCGATGTTCGAAGAACCGGTACCCGATTTGCCGCCGGAGCACACCCTCATCCCTCACCCTCGCGACCGATGCGCTCGTGTGCGGTGAGAAGCACATGGTCGAATTGCCGCCGCAGATCGTCAGGTGGGAAGTCAACTGTGCCGAGCTCGGCCACGATCTGTGCCGCCAACGCGCGCACTTTCGTGTTGGTGCTCTGCGAACGCCACAGCAGCAATTCGAACGCGGCGTCCGCGTCGATGCGATACACCAGCATCAGCGCGCCCTTGGCCTGCTCGATCGCGGCACGGGACTCCAGCAGCTCCGGGAGGGACGTATCGAGGGCTTGCCGGCGGGTGTGATCGAACGTATCGGTGAGGTCGACGTAATAGCCCTCGGTTCCCACGACGGCACCCTCGTCGTCGAGCATTCGGTCGGCGAGCACGATCACGGTGTGGACGCGACCGCCGGTGTCGATCAAGCGGTGGCGGCTCGAGAACGATCCCCGGGAGAGCAGCGCATGATCGAGGGCGTCCTGGACGTGCTGCCGGTCGTCGGGGTGCTTGTGGGACAGCAGCAACTCGGTGGTCGGCACGACCTCGCCGGGTTCGTAGCCGTGCATGCGGGCGACCTCGTCGGACCATTCCCACCGCTGCCCGACGAACCAGAAGCGGAAGCTGCCGGCGTCCAGATCCGGCGACACCAGCGCCGAGCGCTCGGCGCGGGGTGGCACGCCGGGCTCGTACATCGACCGATCATCGCATCGCCGAGCTCGTCACGACAGATATTTGTCGGCGGCGTCAGGCGGGGCGGACACCCGGTACCGGGCGCATTGCACCTAAGCTCGATGCGTGCGACACGCATTTCACCAGCAGCTTGACGACCTGGTCGTCAGCATCGCCGAAATGTGCGGCGCGGCCGGCGAGGCGATGGAATCCGCGACCCAGGCGCTGTTGCAGGCCGATCTGGTGCTCGCCGAACAGGTGATCACCGATCACGAACTCATCGGGCAACGAGCCAAGAGGACCGAGGAGCAGGCGCTGACCGTCCTGGCGTTGCAGTCCCCTGTCGCCGGTGACCTGCGCGCGGTGGTCAGCGCGTTGAAGAACATCGCCGATGTCGACCGGATGGCCGCGCTGGCGCTGCACGTCGCCAAGCTGACCCGCAGGCGTCATCCGCAAAAGGTGCTGCCGGAAGACGTCAACGGCTACTTCACCGAAATGGGCCGCATCGCCGTCGACATGGGAAGCAACGTCAAGCAGGTCGTTCTGGACAGGGACACCCGCCGTGCAGAACAGCTCGCGGACGACGACGACGATATGGACAACCTCCACCGACACCTGTTCACGGTGCTCATGGACAGGGAGTGGAAGCACGGCGTGGCCGCCGCCGTCGACGTCACGCTGCTGGGCCGCTATTACGAACGGTTCGCCGATCACGCGGTCGAGATCGGCCGCCGGGTCATCTTCTCGGCCACGGGCGAAACGGGTTGACAGCCGCCGTCGGGCGAAGCGAGTCAGACCGTCGCTGAGCTTTCCCGCGCCTGCCGCCTCGTCCGCTGCCACGGCCAGGTGATCAGCGCCCATACGATCAGCACGATGCTGATCTCGACCAGCAGATACACCGGCCACGGACCCAAGAAGTCCAGCACCGACGCGGTGGGTGGTTTGGCGTTCAAGTAGCCGTAATTGGTGCCGACGATCGCGTTGAAGGCGAAGGTGAATACCGCCCATACGAGAGTGGCAACGATCACGAAGCGGTAGTCGCGCCAGCTCGGTCGGTTGCCGCGACCCCACGTCAGATAGATGGCCGCCCACACGACGAGCACGTGAAGGACGAAGAACGTGATGAACAAGTGGTGCGGGAAGTCGGGCGAACCCTCTTTGGGGGTGCCGACATCCGGGGTGATCAATGCCTGTGAACTGAGCACCAGGCACCAGTAATAGGTCAGCACGTATGCCCAATGCCGTTGCGTCCATAGCGCGTAGGCCGCAATGAGTTCCGCGACATCGCACAGTTGCAGCGGTATCGACGTCTGCAGGTCTGGACTGATCAATTTGTAGGTCAGCGCCACCAGGAAGGACGCCACGATCACCACGGCGAAGCCGCGACCGAACAGCCGCGCCTGCGATTCGGACTGCCGGCGGCCGCCCCACACGAGCAGCGCTGCACCCACCACGAAGATCACGAGCACCACCAGATGCGATGGCCCGTACGCCGCGAACTCTCGCTGTGCTGCCAATAGCTCCATCAGGTCCCCATGCACTCGGTCGGGCGGCGGCCCGACCTCTGTCGCATCGAACCTGTTACAGAATAGACGTTGAACTGCAAAAACACTGAACAGCGGGGGTCTTACCCGGTTCGCGTCATCGAAGCGTCAACCAGGGTTCGCGCTACCCATTCGACTCGCTCGACGGCCTCGTCAAGGGTCAACGCCCCCGTGAGCACCGCCGCCAACGCACTTGTCAGCGCCGCATTCAATCCGAAGCTGACGTTTGGGACTTGTTCTGGCTCAATGCCTTCGAGTAGCCGGTCGAACAGCTCGACGTTGGTCCGGGCCATATGGTCGATGCCCGTCTTCGTCTCGGGGTCCTTGGATGTCATCGCCTGCAGCATCAACGCGGTCATGTTGGGATTGCGGTGGAAGGCTCGCTGCGCGCGCTGCAGGTAGTCGAGCGTGCCCGGCAGCGGCCCGTCACCGTCGGGGTCACCCGCCGCCACGACGCGCCGTGTCAACCGCTTCTGCCAATCCTCCAGCGCGGCCGCCAGCAGTTGTTCCTTCGAATTGAAGTACCGGTACACCGTGCCCAGTGCCACTCCGGACCGTTGCGCCACATCGCGCATCTGAACGGCATCGGCGCCGACGTCGCCGATAAGGGCGATGACCGCCTCGACGATCTTCGCTCGGCGCGCCAACTGTCCGCTGGTCATGTCCGCTATCGACAGGACATCGACCTCAGCCCGTTCCGCGATTCTGCCGATGACAATGCGCCTTCCACTCGCTCTGGCTGGTCACCGACTATAACCGTGTTCTAGTAAAAAAGTACAGCTCTTCCTGCTCTTTTCTGCAGCTATATCGTGAGCTTGCTTGACTGAAATAGAACTGTGTTTCAATATTGAGGCGGCGCGTGGTGGCTGCCGTCGCGTCAACCCCGATCGGAGGAACCCATGCCCGGACCCGTCGGCCTACCGGTGATCGACACGATGATCGGCTTTCCGCACGAGGGGTCAGCACAGTACGACTTCATTCGCAGGCAGACCAAGGACCGCGAATCCAAAGAAGGCTTCGACTTCCCCGTCGAATACATGTTCAAAGACGTTCCGAAGGGGCTGCCCACCGACGATCCCGTATCACTGGTGCTGCAACAGATGGATCGGTTCGGCATCGAGAAGGCCATGATCGGCGTCTCGGAGGACTGCGCGGCCAAGGCGCTGGAGACCTTCCCCGATCGCTTCGTCCCGTCCGGCGCGATCTCCGACCCCAACGACGTCATGGGTTCGGTGAACGCGATCCGGCGCGACTACGAGCAGTACGGCATACGGGCCACGTCGGTGTTCCCCGCGGGCACCTTCCCACAGGTCGCGATCGACGATCCGAAGATGTATCCGATCTACGCCACCTGCGTCGAGCTTTCTCTGCCGATCTTCGTGTGCGCCGGGATACCCGGTCCGCGGGTACCCTTTGCCCCGCAGGAGGTCTCGCGCATCGACGTCGTGATGTTCGACTTCCCCGACCTGGTGTTCGTCACCCGGCACGGCTGTGAACCATGGGAGGACCTGGCCGTGAAGCTGATGCTGAAATGGCCGAACCTGTACTACTCCACCTCTGCCTTCGCCCCCAAGTACTACCCGAAGGCCATCGTCGACTACGCAAACTCCCGCGGCGCGGACAAGGTGCTCTACGCCGGCTACTTCCCCATGGGCCTGTCGCTCGAACGGATCTTCAGCGAGCTGCCCAACGTCGCCTTCAAAGACGAGGTATGGCCGAAGTTCCTGTACGGCAACGCTGCACGCATCCTCGGCCTGGAGAACTGATCCATGGCATTGGCGATCACCACCGAGCAGGAGCAACTGGCCGATGCCGTCAGCAGCTTCGCCGCCCGTCATGCCCCCATTGACAAGACCCGAGCGTCGTTCGAGTCGATCGCAGCCGGTGAGCTTCCGTCGTGGTGGGAGGAGCTCACCGCCTATGGATTTCACGCTGTGCATCTCCCCCACACCGCCGGCGGCCAGGGCGGCTCGCTCACGGATCTGGGCTGCGTCATCGAATCCGCCGCCGCGATGTTGCTACCGGGCCCCCTGCTCAGCACCACGATCGCCAGTGCAGTCACGAATCTGGCCGACGACTCCGGTGCCATTCTGATCGCCGACCTCGCCGCCGGAGCGACGGCCGCCGTCGTGCTTGCGGAGCACTCGGGCGTCATCGCCGTTCCGGACGGAGATGGCTGGCGCCTCGACGGCACGTGCGCACCTATTCTGGGAATCACAGCCGCACAACGCATTCTGCTCGCCGCGCACACCCATGACGCCGCTGTTCGCTGGTTCGCACTCGATGCGGCCACCCCGAGCGAGGGGTTCTCGATCGAGCGGCAACGCGGTACCGACCTCAGCACGGACGTGGGCATCCTGACTTTGACTCGCCACGCCGTCCCGGCGAACTCCGAGCTTTCCGGGATTTCCGCCGAGCGCGCCCGCTGCATCGTCGTCGCCCTGACGGCCTGTGCGTCCGCGGGGACCGTGCGCAGGTGCGCGGAGGCCGCTACGGACTACATCCGCACCCGTGAACAGTTCGGTCGACCCGTCGGCGCTTTCCAGGCCATGCAGCACAAAGCCGCGGTGCTGCTCGTCAACTCCGAATTAGCTTCTGCCGCAGCCTGGGACGCCGTGCGGGCGTCTGGGGATTCGGCCGCACAACAACGACTCGCCGCTGGGGCAGCAGCGTTGATGGCCGTCGCCGCGGGCCCCGACCTGGTGCTCGACGCCCTGCTGATGTTCGGCGCCATCGGGTACACCTGGGAACACGACACACACCTGTACTTGCGCCGCGCGATCGGCCTCGCCGCGTCCATAGGATCCATCACCCAATGGGCCCGCGAGTCGGGCGAACTCGTCCTGGCCGAGAAGCGTTCTACTGCACTCGATCTCGGTGATGTGGAATCGGATTTCCGCGCGTCCGTCGCCGCGATACTCGACCAGGCCGGCGCCCTGCACAACGACAATCCGTCCGACGACGACAGGGCACCCGGGCTCGCGTGGGGCGACCAACGAGATCTACTGGCCGACCACGGACTGGTCGCGCCGCACCTGCCGCCGCCATGGGGAGTCGGCGCCTCGTCGGTGCAGCAGGTCATCGTCGCCGAGGAGTTCGACAAACGCCCCGGCGTACAACGACCCTCGCTCGGCATCGCGGAGTGGATCCTGCCGACGATCCTCACCCACGGAACCGACGGGCAGCGGCGGCAATTCGCGCAACCGATCCTGCGCGGCACCCAACGCTGGTGCCAGTTGTTCAGCGAACCGGGCGCGGGTTCGGACCTGGCATCGCTGAGTACACGTGCCCGCAAGGTCGACGGCGGATGGCTGATCAATGGGCACAAGATCTGGACTTCGCAGGCCGACCGTGCGCAGTTCGGGGCGCTGTTGGCGCGCACCGACCCGGACGCACCCAAGCACCGCGGCATCAGCTACTTCCTCGTCGACATGACCTCGCCGGGGATCACCGTCGAGCCCATCAAACAGGCCAGCGGTCACCACGATTTCAACGAGGTGTTCTTCTCCGACGTCTTCGTTCCCGACGACATGATCGTCGGAAAGCCCGGCGCGGGTTGGGATCTGGCGGTGACGACCATGGCCGTCGAACGCACCGCGATCGGTAACTACGTCAACATCGACAGATCGGCGGCGTTACGGCACGTCGCACGCGGCGACGGTCCCGACCGGGATGCCGCACTGCAGGCGCTCGGCGACATCGAGGCCTACACCGCCGCGATCAAGGCCATGGTGCTGCGGGAGACGCTGCGATTGGTGCAGGGGCAGGAGGCCGGTCCGGCGTCCAGCATCGCCAAGTTCGCGATGGTGACGCTGCTGCGCCGCGCGTCCACCGCGACACTTCGGCTCACCGGCAGCACCGCACTGCTCGAGGAGTCCGAACCTGCGGTGATCGGGCCCTACTTCGACATGCCGTCGGAACTCATCGGCGGCGGGACCGCCGAGATTCAGCTGACCGTGATCGCATCCATGATTCTCGGTCTTCCGCGCAAATGAGACCGCTGCCAAATTCGACGGAAGGAAAGCTCACATGACGACGGACCTGGGGTTCACCTACTTCGATTGTGACAATCACTATTACGAGGCCCTCGACGCCTTCACCCGCCACATCGACCCGCAGTACAAAAAGCGCGCCATCCAGTGGGCGGAGATCGACGGCAAGCAACGACTGCTCGTCGGCGGCAAGGTCAACAGGTTCATCCCCAACCCGACGTTCGACCCGGTCGGCAAGCCGGGTGCGCTCGACGAGTACTTCCGCGGCCGCAACCCCAAGGGCGCCGACATGAACGCGCTCTTCGGCGAGTTGGAACCCATCCCCGCCGCCTACCGTGACCGCGACGCACGGCTGGCGCTGATGGACAAGCAGGGCATGCAGGGGTGCATCATGTTGCCCACCCTCGGCGTCGGCATGGAACAGGCCCTGCTCAGCGACCTGGACGCTGTCGTGGCGACGTTCCGGGCGTTCAACCGCTGGATGGACGAGGACTGGGGTTTCGCCTACCAGGAACGGATCTTCGCCGCGCCCTACATCACGCTCTGCAGGCCCGACGCTGCCGTGCGTGAACTGGAA
>CAZOIX010000100.1:0-9250 GCA_964579685.1 uncultured Mycobacterium sp. | reverse complement strand
TCGGTGTCGGCCGGCTTCTCCCCCAGCCACGCCTGCGCGCCGGAGTCAGCGAGGATGTGCGCGCGCTCGCCGGCGCCGACGTCGGCGGGCACCGGAACAACGGGGACGCCGGCGATCAGGCATCCCGTCACGGCCAGCACAGTCGTCGCAGTAGGGGTCGCGAGCACCGCGACACGCTGCGCACCCGCCACGCGCTCGGCCACGGAGGTTGCTGCGCCGACCAGATCGCTGCGGCTCAGCACCGCTTCATCGATGCGCACCGCGTCGCCGATATCGGCGCCACCCGCCACCGTCGCGGGGTTCAACGAGGACAGCAGCACGTCCGTGAGGATACTGGGCGCGTGGACTCGATCCAGACGATTGCCTCCCGCGAGCTCTACCGGAACAACTGGTTCTCGCTGCGCGAGGACGAGATTCGGCGTCCCGACGGCAGCGACGGCGTCTACGCGGTCATCGACAAGCCGACGTATGCGCTGGTGATCGCCCAGGATGGCGATCGATTCCACCTGGTCGAGCAGTTCCGCTACCCGCTCGGGCTGCGGCGCTGGGAGTTTCCGCAGGGCACGGCACCCGACCGGGTCGATCTCGAACCGGCCGAACTCGCCGCGCGGGAATTGCGCGAGGAGACCGGTCTGCGCGCGCAGACCATGAGGCTGCTCGGTCAGCTCGACCTGGCCCCCGGTCTGAGCAGCCAGCGTGGCTGGGTGTTCCACGCCACGGACATCACCGAGGGCGAACACGACCGCGAGCACGAGGAACAGGACATGCACAGCGCATGGTTCGGCCGCGCCGAGGTGGAGCGGATGATGCGCGACGGCGAGATGACCGACGCGCAGTCCATCGCGGCCTACGCCCTCTTGCTGCTGTCCGAACGCTGGTAATACGACGGTCACCGTTACGGAAAGCCCACGAAACATCGCACTTCGAGGATGGGCGAACCCCGAACTGCTTCCCGATCGCGCCCGCAGCGCAAGTAGGCGGATTTCATGGCGACTCTTTCGAAGATCCTCACCGAGGGCAGCTCCCGACCACGACCGGTCGACGACATCCCGCCGCTGACACGACTTCTCCCGCTCGGTCTGCAGCATGTGCTGGCCATGTACGCGGGCGCGGTCGCCGTACCGCTGATCGTCGGCGGCGCGATGGTCGCCGCGGGTGAGTTGCAGCAGTCCGACATCGTGCACCTGATCATGGCCGACCTCTTCGTGGCCGGTATCGCGACCATCGTGCAGGCCGTTGGATTCTGGCGGTTCGGCGTGCGCCTGCCGCTGATGCAGGGCGTGACGTTCGCCGCCGTCGGGCCCATGATCACCATCGGCACGAACCACGGCATCACGGCGATCTACGGGTCGGTGATCGCATGCGGGCTGTTCATGATCGTGCTCGCCCCGGTGTTCGGCAGGCTGATTCGGTTCTTCCCCCCTTTGGTGACCGGCACGATCATTCTCATCATCGGCGTCTCGCTGATGCGCGTCGCCGCAGGCTGGTTCGGCGGCGGAACGGCAGCGGGAGCCGACTTCGGCGCGCCGTCGGCGATCGGGTTGGGGTTTTTCACGCTCGTGGTGATCATCGCGATCGAGCGCTTCGCCCCCGAAAGCCTGCGACGGGTCTCGATTCTGCTCGGACTGGTCATCGGCACCGTCGCAGCGATCCCGATGGGCATGACCGACTGGAGTCACATGAGTGACTACGGATGGGTCGGTCTGGTGACGCCATTCCAGTTCGGCGTGCCGACGTTCGAGATCAGCTCGATCATCGCGCTGCTCATCGTCGGCATCGTCATCATGACGGAAACCACGGGTGACATCGTGGCCGTCGGTGAGATCGTCGACGAGAAGATCACCCCGCAACGGCTTGCCGACGGCCTGCGCGCGGACGGCCTCGGCACGATGATCGGCGGCATCTTCAATACGTTCCCGTACACGGCGTTCGCCCAGAACGTCGGATTGGTCGCGATCACCGGCGTGCGCACCCGCCACGTGGCGACGGTGGCGGGCATGTTGCTGATACTGCTGGGTCTGCTGCCGAAGATGGCCGCCGTGGTCGAAGGGATCCCGCTGCCGGTGCTGGGTGGTGCGGGAGTCGCCCTGTTCGGCATGGTCGCCGCGAGCGGCGTGCGGACGTTGTCGAAGGTCAAGTTCACCAACACCAACATCCTCGTGGTCGCGATATCTGTCGGAGTCGCCATGCTGACGGAAGCGAAGCTCTACTACACCGACCGGACACTCAGCGATGCACCGGTGAACGTGGTACTCGACCTCTACCACCAGTTCCCCGACTGGTTCCAGACGATCTTCCACTCGGGTATCTCGGCCGGCGCGATCACCGCGATCGTGCTGAACCTGCTGTTGAACTCGGCCGAGGACCGCGAGAGCGAAGACGGCGATCTTGCGGCATTCGACGCACCCCGTGGTGCGTTGCCCGATCCGCTGGGCGCATTACGTGCAGCGGACCCCTGCACACCGCCCGAGGAGTTGAGGGCGCTGGCTCAGGAGCGACCGGAACTCCAGACGATCATCGTCACCAACCCGTCCACCGACGTCGCGACGTGCGATTGGATCAGGGGCCAGGGCAATCCCCAGGTCGACGCGGTATGCGAGAAGTGGGACGCGGTCACCGAGGGGCGATTCTCCAGACGCAGCCGCGAGTGAGCCGCGTCCTCAGCGACGGCTGCGTTCGGCCAAGGCCCGTAGGAAGAATGTGAGGTTGGCGGGCCGCTCGGCCAGGCGGCGCACGAAATAGCCGTACCACTGCGTGCCGAACGGCAGGTAGACACGAACATGGTTACCCGCGTCCGCGAGCCTTCGCTGCTCGGCGTCCCGGATGCCGTAGAGCATCTGGTACTCGAAATCGTCTACGCTCCTGCCGAACTCGCCGATCATCGCCGGAACCGCCTCGATGATCTCGGGATCGTGCGACGCGACCATCGGATAGCCGTCGCCCGCCATCAGCACCCGTAGGCACCGAAGATAGGACGCGGTGACCTCCTCGCGATCCCGGTACGCCACCGATGTGGGTTCGTCGTAGGCGCCCTTGCACAGCCGGATGCGCGCACCGGACGCGGCGAATTCCTCGCAATCGTTCTCGGTGCGCCGCAGGTAGGCCTGCAGAACCGTGCCCAGCCAACCGAATTCGGTGCGCAGATCGCGCACGATGGACAGCGTCGAATCGGTGGTCGTGTGGTCCTCGGCGTCCACGGTCACCCAGGCGCCTGCCCGTTGCGCCCGTTCGCAGATGGTGTGGGCGTTCTCGTACGCGATCTTCTCCCCGTCGCGGGGCAACGCCTGTCCCAGCGCCGACAGTTTCAGCGACACTTCGAGCGGTCGCACCTGTGCCCTCGGCTCGTCACGGCGGTCGAGCGCGTCCAGCAACGAGACGTATGCGTCGACGGTGGCGGTGGCCGCGTCGACATCGGTGACGTCCTCACCCAGATAGTCGATCGACACCAGCCGGCCCGACTTGCGCAGGTGCCCGACGGAGTCCAACGCGTCGGCCACCGTTTCTCCGGGCACGAAGCGGTGCACCACATTCCGGGTGACGGGCAGGCGTTCAGCAGCACGGCGCATCGCTGTGGACCGGCTGGCGGCCATGATCGCCGGGCGTGCGAGGTGTTCGAAGACGCCCATCTCACGCCTCCATGTGCGGATAGTTGTGGCTGGTCGGCGCCACGAACGTCTCCTTGATCGACCGGGCGGACGTCCAGCGCAACAGGTTCAGCGCCGAACCCGCCTTGTCGTTCGTGCCCGACGCCCGCGAACCGCCGAAGGGCTGCTGACCCACGACCGCACCGGTCGGCTTGTCGTTGACGTAGAAGTTGCCCGCCGCGTGACGGAGCCGCTGCTGCGCCGTCAGCACCGCGGCACGGTCGTCCGCGATCACCGCGCCGGTGAGCCCGTAGCGGGCGCCGGTGTCGACGACGTCGATGATCCGGTCGTAGTCGTCGTCGGGGTAGACGTGCACGGACAGGATCGGGCCGAAGTACTCGGTGGAAAACGACTGGTCCGCCGGATCGTCGGACAGCAGCACCGTGGGGCGGACGAAATATCCTTCGCTGTCGTCATATTCGCCGCCGACCGCGACGGTCACACCGGGCGCGCTCTTGGCACGTTCGATCGCGGTGACGTTCTTGGCGAACGCCCTGTCGTCGATCAGAGCCCCGCCGAAGTTGGTCAGGTCGGTGATGTCGCCGTAGGTCAGGGCTTCGGTGGCCGACAGCAGGTCGTCGCCCATCTGTTGCCAGACCGATCGTGGAATGAACGCGCGTGATGCGGCGGAACACTTCTGACCCTGGTAGTCGAATGCGCCGCGAATGAGCGCGGTGCGCAACACCTCGGGTCGCGCCGACGTGTGGGCCAGGACGAAATCCTTGCCGCCGGTCTCGCCGACCAGCCGCGGATAGGTGTGGTACCGGTCGATATGCGTGCCGACCTCGCGCCACAGGTGCTGGAATGTCGCCGTCGACCCCGTGAAGTGGATGCCGGCAAGTCGCGGATCGGCAAGTGCGACATCGGAAACCGCGATCCCGTCACCTGCGAGCAGGTTGATGACGCCCGGCGGCAGGCCGGCCGCCTCGAGAAGCTGCATGGTCAGGTAGGCCGCGAACGTCTGGGTGGGCGACGGCTTCCAGACCACGGTGTTGCCCATCAGCGCAGGCGCAGTCGGCAGATTCCCCGCGATCGCGGTGAAGTTGAACGGTGTGATGGCGTAGACGAAACCCTCGAGCGGCCGGTAGTCGGTGCGGTTCCAGACACCGCGCACACTGATCGGCTGTACGGCCTGGATCTCTCTGGCGAAGGCGACGTTGAATCGCCAGAAGTCGATCAGCTCGCACGCCGCGTCGATCTCGGCCTGATACGCCGACTTGGATTGGCCGAGCATCGTCGCCGCGCACAACTTCTCCCGCCATGGGCCGGCAAGTAGGTCTGCGGCGCGCAGGAAGATCGCGGCGCGCTCGTCGAACGGAGTGGCCTCCCACCCGGGTTTGGCGGCGATTGCGGCATCGACGGCGGCGGTCGCATCGGCGTGCTCGGCGTTGGTGAACGTGCCCAGCCGTGCCGAGTGGCGGTGCGGTTGCACCACGTCGGTGCGTGTCCCACCTCCCATGCGGTGCGCTCCACCGATGACGTGGGGCAGGTCGAGCGGGTCGGCGGCGAGGGTTTTCAGGGCATCGGCGAGGCGGGACCGTTCGCGCGAACCCGGGGCGTATTCGTGAACCGGCTCGTTGTCCGGCGCGGGTACGTCGGTAGTGGCGTCCATGCAGTAAGGATCCTCGCCTTCTCCCATTGGAACCGATGGTCGATTGAACAAACCATGTCCGGCTCTATAGTTGAATCGGACAAAGGGGGTCGCGATGACGGCACCGTTGCCCGGCCTCGGGCTCGGCCAGCTGCTGCTGGCCCTGGACCGCACGATGGTGACGCTGGTC
This sequence comes from uncultured Mycobacterium sp., assembly GCA_964579685.1. GTDB lineage: Bacteria > Actinomycetota > Actinomycetes > Mycobacteriales > Mycobacteriaceae > Mycobacterium. The sequence continues at coordinate 3,825 of CAZOIX010000100.1, read as the reverse complement.
GATGCGCCGCGCGGCCTGGACATGCCGGTCGGCTCGGTGGCCCTGGTCGACGCCGACGACGTGCGACTGGGTTTGGCGGTCGGGCCCGGTTCCGCGGATCTGTTCTTCCTGCTCGGCGTCGCCGACGCCGACGCCGTGCGGTGGCTCGAGGGGCAGTTCGCCGGGTCGGGACGGGTGCCGGCGGCGATCTTCGTCAAGGACCCCACGGCCGCCGCCGTCGCCCGTGCCGTCGCGCTCGGTACCGCGGTGGTGGCCGTCGATCCGCGGGCACGGTGGGAGTCGCTCTACCGACTGGTCAACCACGCCTTCGAGCACCACGGCGACCGGGGCGACCGTGACTCGGAGACCGACCTGTTCGGGCTCGCCCAGTCGATCGCGGATCGCACCCGCGGGATGATCAGCATCGAGGACGAACAGTCGCACGTGCTCGCATACTCGGCCTCCAGCGATGAGGCAGACGAACTGCGCCGGTTGACGATCCTGGGTCGCGCCGGACCACCCGAACACCTGGAGTGGATCGGCCAGTGGGGCATCTTCGACGCATTGCGCGCGAGCGGCGACGTCATCCGGGTGGCCGAGCGTCCCGAGTTGGGTCTGCGCCCGCGCCTGGCCGTCGGGATCCACCTGCCGAGTACCGATGCGCGTAAAGCGCCGGTGTTCGCCGGCACCATCTGGCTGCAGCAGGGCTCGGGGCCGCTGGCCGACGACGCCGAGGACATTCTGCGAGGCGGTGCGGTGCTGGCCGCGCGTATCGTGGCGCGGCTCGCCTCGACACCGTCGACCCACGCAGTACAGGTGACCGAACTACTCGGCCTGGCCGGAGAAGACATCGATACCGCGGCGATCGCACGCGAACTGGGGCTCACCGTCGACGGCCGAGCCGCGCTCGTCGGCTTCCAGGGTGACACCACATCATCGCCATCGTCGCCAACCAGTGTCATCGCGTTGAGCGCCAGCGCCTTTCGCGCTGACGCCCAAACAGTCTCGGTCGGTGACCGGGTCTATGTTCTGCTTCCCAAGATCGGTGCACCGTCATCGGTGATGTCCTGGACGCGCGGGGTCGTGAGCGCAATGCATCGTGAACTCGGCATGACCCTTCGGGCCGTCGTCGCTGCCCCGCTGGCCGGACTCGCGGGTGCCGCGGCGGCCCGCGTGGAGGTGGACCGCGTCTTCGACAGCGCCGATCGCCACCCGCGAGCCATCGGACAGATCACCTCGTTGGACGAGGCGCATACCACTGTGTTGCTGGATGAGATCGTCTCGCAGCTGGCCCAGCGGCCCAGGCTCGTCGACCCACGCGTGCGGCTGTTGCGCGACGATGATCCGATCCTGGCCGAGACGCTCCAGGCGTATCTGGACGGCTTCGGCGAGGTGTCTGCCGTCGCCAAGCAGCTGCATGTACACCCGAACACCGTGCGGTACCGGGTGCGGCGCATCGAGAAGTTGATGTCCACCTCGCTGGACGACCCCGACGTGCGACTGGTCCTTGCGCTGGGCTTGCGGGCCACCGAACCGTAGCCGCCGGGTATGGTCGCGGTGTCAACCGTTCGATGGACACCGAAGTTCATCCGTCAAGGCGTCGCGCAAACCGCCTCCGAAGGCGCACGATGGCCCCATGACGACTGCAGCCCCCACCCGCGAGACGGAAAACCCGTATCTGAACGGAAACTTCGCTCCGGTGCGCGAGGAGATCACGGCGACCGATCTCGACGTCACCGGCACCATTCCCGACTACCTCGACGGTCGCTATCTGCGGATCGGCCCGAACCCGATCGGCGACCCCGATCCGGCCCGCTACCACTGGTTCCTCGGCTCGGGCATGGCGCACGGTCTGCGGCTGCGCGACGGCAACGCGCACTGGTACCGCAACCGGTGGGTGCGCTCGGCGGATGTCGCGCGCAGGCTGGGCGAGACCTGGCACGAGGGTCCGGTGGGCGGCGGCTTCGACTTCGCGGCGAACACCAACATCATCGAGCAGGGTGGGCGGACGCTGGCCATCGTCGAGGCCGGCGCGACTCCCTATGAGCTGACCGACGAGCTGGAAACCGTTGGACCGTCTGACTTCTGCGGCACGCTGTTCGGCGGATACACCGCCCACCCCAAGCGCGACCCGGTGAGCGGCGAACTGCATGCGGTCTCCTACAACCCGATGCGGGGACCCATTGTGCAGTACACCGTGACCGGTGTCGACGGGAAAGTGCGTCGAACGGTGGACATCCGGCTACCCGCGCAGACGATGATGCACGACTTCTCGCTGACCGAGCGCTACGTCGTGCTCTACGACCTTCCGGTGGCACTGGACCTGGGATCGAATCTGCACAAGCGGTCGTCGCGGACCGTCGCGGCGCTGCTGACCCGGCTCGCCGAACGGCACGCGGCACCCGACTTCTTCCTGCGCGCCGCGATGCGCGGGTCCGCTCGCGGGGGTTCATCCTCACCTGGCGGGATGCCGTACCGCTGGGCCCCCGAACGCCAGGCCCGCGTCGGTGTCATGCCACGCGAGGGGACTGCCGCAGACATCCGATGGTTCGACGTGAACACGTGCTACGTCTTCCACCCTCTGAACGCCTACGACGACGGCGATCGAGTGGTGCTGGACGTCGTGCGGCACCCATCGGTGTTCACCGCGGGCCATTCCATCGTGCCCGGGAACCCGACGCTGGACCGCTGGACCGTCGACCTCTCCGCAGGCAAGGTCGCCGAGGAGCGCATCGACGACACCGGCCAGGAATTCCCCCGTGTCGACGAGCGACTGGTGGGCCGTCGGCACCGGTACGGATACTCGGTCGGCTTCTCGGGCGACGCCACGGGCATCTCGGAGCCCGATGCGATCCTCAAGCACGACCTCACCACGCGGGCGACCCAATCGCAGAAGTTCGGGGGCGGCCGCGAACCGGGCGAGTTCGTCTTCGTGCCGTCCAGCGCGGACGCCGGCGAGGACGACGGCGTGGTGATGGGCTTCGTCTATGACCGGTCCACCGACCGCAGCGACCTGGTGCTGCTCGACGGACAGACCATGGAAACAGTGGCGACGGTGCATCTTCCGGTCCGTGTGCCGCACGGCTTTCACGGCAACTGGGTACCGACCGCGGAATAAACTCGCCCGCATGGACCACGACGCGCCCGAGGGCTGGCCGCACGGGGGCGAGTGGAACTGGCTGTGGGAGGCATATGCCGTCGGTCTCGCCGTAGCGGCCATCGTTGCCGTGGTTCTGCTCGATCATCGCTATCCCGGCAATGTCATCGGTGCCGCCATGGCGTTGTCGGCGATGGCGGCGGTGGTGCTGACTTTCGGCCGGCGGGTCACCCGTCTGCCCGAACGCGACTGGCGCACAATCGCGTTCGTCGCTGCCGTGGTGGGGCTGTGGATTCTGGCGATGCTCGCATCACCCGTATCGGTCGCCGCCGTGCTCGCGACGTATCCGGTCGTCTTCTCGACTCTGCCGCTGCGTATCGCGTTGGTGGTGACGACGATCGTCACTCTCATCCCGCTGGGGATACTGTTGATGACCAGCGGTGTGCAGTCGCCGAATTTTCCTGTGGCGGTGGCGATCACGTTGGTCGGGGTGGTCGCCACCCCGGTGATCGGCACCGTGATCACCACATCGATCAAGCAGCGTCGGCAGCTGGCACTGCTGGTCGCCGAGCTGGCGGCCACGCGCGCCGACAGCGCCCGCCTGTCGCGGGAGGCGGGCACCGCCGCCGAGCGGGAACGACTGGCGCGCGAGATACACGACACGCTCGCGCAGGGGTTCACCAGCATCGTCATGCTCGCTCAAGCCGTCGAACCCGAGTTGGAGACCGACACCGCGGCCGCGAAGAGAC
>CAZOIX010000099.1:0-9330 GCA_964579685.1 uncultured Mycobacterium sp. | reverse complement strand
GTCCATGGTTGCTCCCCTGTCTGCAGAACGCTCAGGACAGAGTAAACCTAGTTAGTTAAGTGGGTTCACGAGGGGCGCGAGTCACCGAGTGTCGCCCCCAGCTGCTCCCTCGCCGCTTGCCTCTTCACCCGCAGTCGTGGATCCGTACCGCTTTGGGACGACATGAAGTGGGTGGTGGCGCGGTAGACCTTCGCCTTGTACATCGCAGCGTCGGCATCGCGGAGGATCTCAGTGGCGTCGCGCGAGTCACCTGGCGTCACCTCGGTCACGCCGATACTGGCGGTGAGGCTGCACGAGATGCCGGCCACGTCCAGCGGCGTGGCGAGCGCCGCGTGCAGTCGGTCGGCGAGACGCTGCAGCGCGGTGTGGTCGGCTTTGCCGAAGAGCAGCGCGACGAATTCGTCGCCGCCGTGTCGGGCGATCAGATCTTCGGAGCGCAGGGTGGACCGCAACCGTTGCGCTGCAACCTTGATCACGGTGTCGCCGGTGTGATGGCCGAACGCATCGTTGACGGTCTTGATGTTGTCGAGGTCGATGAACATGACCGCCGCCAGCGTCGGTGGGTCGGCGTGCAGCGCTTGCTGTGCCTGCGCTTCGGCGTACGCCCTGTTCGGCAGTCCGGTGAGCGAGTCGTGGTGGGCCAGGTGTTTGAGCTGCAGTTGTGCGTCGCGCTGGTCGGTGATGTCGGTGAAGGAGGCAAGAATCGCCTGTTGCCCGGTTTCGGAGGGGTCGAGCAGTCGGCAGCTGACTGACAGCCACCGTCGCACGCCGTCGGGCCGGTCGAAGCCGACGATTTCGTGTGGCGGCGCCTTGCCGCTGATCAGTCGCCTCACGAAGAACTTGTGCCAGTTGTTGAGTGGATTGCCGTCGGTGCCGTACAGCGGAAACGCCACGGACGGGTCGGCGCTCCGATTCAGCATGCCGGGGGACGCCAAGCCCAGGATCCGGCGTGCGGCGGGATTGACCCACTCGGTCTGACCATGTGCATCGAGCACCACCACCCCCTCGACGAGTGAATCGACGACGGTCTGGAATCTGCGTTCGGCCCGTCGCAGCGCGGTCTGGTCAGAGCAGACAAGGACGTATCCGTTGTCCATGGCGGCGGCGGCCACCCGCACGATGAGTGCCCTGCCGTCGGCGGCGCGGTGAAGCGAGTGCCGGGCGCCTCCGTCAGCGATGACTGCGGCCGGATCGATTGCGGCACCGACGGCCTCGCTGATCGGCAGCGCCAGCGCGTGTTCCGCAGACCTGCCGTATATCGCCTCGGCCGCCGGGTTCCAACTGGTGACAATGCCGGTCAAGGTCGTGGCGATGATCGCGTCGGTGGCGTGTGTGACGAGCGCGGCCTGATATCGCATCGTCGCCTCGGCGGCCTTCTGCAACGTCAAAACCCGGAAAATGACCTGATAGGCAGGTTTGCCATTCCAATTCGTCAACACCGAGACCACTTCGACGTCCAACGAGCTGCCATCCAGGCACAGCATCACCGCCTCGGACGCGGGGGAGTGGTCGCCCTCGTTGTGCAAGTCGGCGATGCGGCCCAGCATCGGGGCGATGGAGTCGGGGTGGACGAAGTCGGTGATCATCCGCCCCACCACGTCATCCGCGCTGGTCGCGGCGATTCCCTTGACGCCTGCGGGGTTGACGTAGACCACGCGCCCATCGGCGTGCACACACATCGGATAGGGGCTGTGCTCCAACAGTTGCCGGTACCGCTGTTCGACCGAGGACGCGTTGGTCGCACCCTGGTCGCTGGCGCCGACGGCCATTAACGGTCCCTCGATCCGGAATTAGCTGGCCTCACGCAGCTTCACCTCGTGCATCGTCACTATTTCCACTGTCTCATGCGGCAATCCATTTTGCCTGGTCAACTACAGCTGAATAAGCGTTAATTGACGTGGGAACTTTCTTAACAATGTCCAAAACACGAAAGGGCGTACATCATGGCAGCACCGATGACGATCACCGGGATCGGCGCAGTGACGGGTTATGGCTGGGGCGCGGATCCGTTGTGGACCGGCCTGCTCAGCGGCAAACCCGCCGCCAAACTGGTCGGAGGCTTCGGTTCGACCGGCGACGAGGACGCGTGGGTGGCGCGGATCGCGGACGAGGGCGACCCGCTCGACGGGCTCAGCAGGTTCGCTCGCGCCATGCGCGGTGCCGCTCGCGAAGCCATCACCGACGCGGTCGAGCGAGGTTGGGTGCCGGGGCGACGGGTCGGATTGCTGCATGCGGTGGTGATCTCTGAAGTCGAGGGCTGGCGTGACTTCTATCTCAAGGACGCAGCGAATCGCAGAATCCGCGACTATCTGACCCTGATGCCCTCCACGCCGGTGTCAATGCTGATGCAGGAGTACGACTTTCACGGACCCGCGATGAACGTCTCGGCGATGTGCTCGTCGGGCAACGCCGGACTGATCACCGCGAAGATGTGGCTGGACAGCGGTTACGTCGACGACGTGGTGTTCGTGTCCACGGACCTGTCACTGACACCGGAGAACGTGGAGCATTTCGTACGCCTCGGCGTCGCCGTGGTCGACGTCGAACCGTTGGACGCGTGCCGACCGTTTCAGGAGGGCAGCCGAGGATTCCCGGCGGGTGAAGCGGCCGTCGCCTTCGTACTGTCCCAACGCGCCGAGCGTGGGTATGCGCACATGCTCGGTGGCGACATGACTCACGATGCATACCACCTGACCTCGGTCGACCCCGCCCGCACACACATCGACAAATGTGTCCGTAGCGCCTTGAGTGCCGCGGGCACCTCGCCGAATGAGGTCGCCTATCTGAACGCGCACGGCCCTGGCACCCACCAGTGCGACACGGCGGAGGCCGGGATCGTCGACGACGTCTTGTGCGGCACACCGCGCATCTACTCCGTCAAGCAGATGGTCGGACACTGCCAGGGCGCCGCTGCAGCCGTCGAGCTCGCTGCAGCTGCACTGGGCTATGCCCACGGAACCGTGCCCGCACCGCCCGTCGTGGCCCCCGGTCATCCACGGCTGCTGGACGGACCGACCCCCCTGCAGCCTGGTGCGGTCACGCTGAAAACATCGCTCGGCATGGGCGGACACAACTCCGCAGTCGTGCTTGCCCCGGCAGCCTGAGACCAGCATCTGCCGAGTTCTGGGCACCCAGAGTGCCCATCGCCGTGGCCTGTTCCCCGGCGCCGTGCGGAGGCGCGCGCTGAGGTCGCGGATGCGAGCGTCACCGGCAGGAAAAGGTATGAGTTATCGCGTCATCGGGCGGCACGAGGAAGGGCCTGCGCCGCAAAGCGTTTCCGGCCCCGCTCCACGGTGGTCGGTGCTTGCCGTCATCGGCGTAGCACAACTGATGGTGGTGCTTGACATCACGATCGTGAACATCGCGTTGCCGTCGGCTCAAGACGAACTCGGGTTTGACGTCGCAAGCCGGCAGTGGGTGATCACGGCCTACTCGCTGGCGTTCGGCAGCCTTCTGCTACTCGGGGGCCGGTTGTCAGACCGAGTGGGTGTACGCCGCACGCTGATCATCGGACTGATCGGTTTCGCCGCGGCGTCCGCCGTCGGTGGCGCCGCCGGCGGGTTCGCGATCCTGGTCGCGGCGCGAGCGGCGCAGGGCGTCTTCGCCGCCATCCTCGCACCGGCCGCCCTGTCCACCCTGAACATCACGTTCACCGATCCCGACGACCGGGCTAAGGCGTTCGCCGTTTTCTCGGCGATCGCGGCCAGCGGAGCCGTCGTCGGGCTGTTACTCGGCGGCGCGATGACGGAGTGGCTGTCCTGGCGATGGTGTCTCTACATCAACATGGCATTGGCGCTACCCGCCGCACTCGGTGCGCTCTACGTCGTGACCGCGGCTCCTACCCAGCGCCGGATCCGGCTGGACTGGCCGGGGGCGGTCGCCGCAACCGGCGGGTTGTTCTGTCTCGTCTATGGCTTGGCGACCGCCGAGACCGATGGGTGGAGTGCGCCGCTGACCGTTGTCATGCTCGGCGCGTCCGCGGTTCTCGTCGGTGCTTTCGTCATCGTCGAAACACAGGTGTCGGCGCCGCTGCTGCCCCTGGCCATCGTCGCCGATCGCAATGGCGGTGGCGCCTACCTGACGATCGCCGTCACGTTTTGCGCGATGTTCGCCGCATTCCTCTTTCTCACCTATTTCATGCAGCGCGACCTCGGTTACAGCCCACTCGCCACCGGTGTGGCGTTCCTACCGATGGCCGCGGGGATCGGACTGGCCGCCGGACTTGCGAACACGTTCCTGATGCGCCAGCTCGGGCCCCGGCCCATCATTCCGACTGGCATGTTCGTGGCCGCCGCAGGCATGGCATGGCTGGGTGAACTTGACGTGGATGCCACCTATCGGCACGACATCCTCGGCCCGATTGTCTTGCTCGGTATCGGCATGGGGATGGCGTTCTCTCCGGCAGTGGCCACCGCCACCAGCGGGGTCGCGGCACGGGACGCCGGCGTCGCCTCCGCAATGGTCAACACCAGCCAGCAGATCGGCGGAACGGTGGGCACCGCGGCCTTGTCGACGATCTTCACCACCGCCCTCGCCCGCTATATCGACGACCACCGACCACCCACACCCGGTGTCGCGGCGGCCGGGGCGATCCACGGGTACACGGTCGCTTTTCACATCGCCGGCGCGCTGTTCCTCACTGGTGCGATTCTGACGGCTTTGATTTTGCGCAGCGGACGGCTACCGAGCGACGCCGCTCCTTCCCGAGGTCTCACGGATACGTAGCGTGCGATTTCAGCAATGCGCGACGAGATCGCCAGCCGACGGCGGCCCTTTTCGAGATCGGTTATCGGTGCAGCGTCACTTCCCTTTTGTGGGCTATATCGCGGGCTGAATTTTGCGGAATCGACACGAGAGGTATGTTCTGGCAAACTGCTGCGCTCAAGTGCTGCCGCCATTGACATTTCGAGTTCCTCAACTTCCCGGGCTGACGTCCGCCACACGTACATGGGCGTCGATAAATGACCTCGGCACGTTGATTACTTAGCCGTTAATATGGACCGATGCTCAGGGTCCCAGGTGTCATCGCGAGGTGCGGCTGGTGAGGACTGTCGGCCAACCCAAGGAACGCCACCGCGATCACTACTATTGGCTGACAGCATTTCTCGCAGCGCGGGGAGCACAAAAGACGACGTGTGTTGTCGTCGCGGGAATGATCGCTTCGGCCGGGACCATGCCGCTGTTCATGATCGCGAGCCCCTCAGGCCCCTCCGGTGTGACAGGTCGAATCGTGGCCGCCGTCGGTGCGGTGGTCGCGCTGGCGATGGCCGCGGTGTGGCTGAGGAATCGCTGGCCCAGCCGCATCGCATCGGAACTATGCGTCGTCACCGGCTCCATCTACATCGCGATCGGCAGCCTCGTTGCCGCCAATCCGCTGGTGGGCCTGCTGGGATCGACCACATTCGCGATCTTGGGCGGATTTGTCGCGCTGTTTCATTCGATGCGGCTGCTGATGTTCATGTGGTCCGTCGGCGCCGTCACGGTCGGTGTACTGGCCGCGCGGGTGGCCGAGACCGACGCGGCGTTGGCTATCACCGGGGCGCTGCTTGTCGCACTGATCAACGTGTTCGGGGTGTTCGCGTGTCGGACGCTGTTGCGGTCGATCACCAGTGACGTGCAGCTCGACGACCTCGAACCGCTGACCAATTTGCTGACGTGGGACGCGTTCGCGGAGAAGGCCGCAACGCTGATGAGTTCGCGAGAGCGCGGTGGCGACCGATACCTGGTCGTGGCCGTCGTGAATCTCGACAGCTTCTCGCTGCTGCGGGATATGTCGGGCGCGGCGGTGGCCAACCGGGCGCGAGTCGACGTGGGTCAGCGATTGCGTGAGACGGTGCGCCAAGTCGCGCTGATCGCCCACGTCGCAGACGACGAGTTCCTGATCGCCGAGGTACTCACCGTCGACGATCCATCCCCCCTGGTGGAGCGAGTGCGCGCCACCATTGCCACCACCCCGAGTCGACTGACGGCCAGCATCGGCGCGGTGAGCACCGCGCTGACCCCGCTGGCGGGACATCCGCCGTACGACGTCCTGGACGAGGTGCTCTCGGTGGCCACCGAAGCGATGCACGAGGCCCGCCGCGCCGGCGGCAACCAGGCGCGTCTCGTCCTGTCGCCCGCGCTCTCGGTGCTGGATCAGCCCGACGGCTGAGTTCGCCGATATAGGTGGACAGGGCGCAACTGCGGCTCGGCCTGATCACGATGGCGCACCATGCGACGGAAGACCTCGACGAGGGACCGATCGCGTGTTGTGGCACTGTGAGGACCGGATCACCGTGAATTTCTCGAAGGAGCGGCAGTGAAAACCTTTAGTGGGCTCGATGAGCTGGTGGCGGCCCAGGGCAGCCAACTCGGACCGACGGAGTGGCTGGAGGTCACGCAGGATCGTGTCAATGTCTTCGCCGACGCCACCGACGACCACCAGTGGATCCACGTGGACCCGGAACGCGCGGCAAACGGCCCGTTCGGCGGCGCCATCGCCCACGGGTTGCTGACGCTGTCACTACTGCCGCATTTCATGCATCAGCTGTACACGGTCGACAACATCGCGATGGCAATCAACTACGGCTACAACAAGGTTCGATTCATCACACCCGTCAAGGTGGGAGCCAAGATCCGCGCCCGCGCGGAGATCACCAAGGTCGATCAGCTCGACGGTGGCGCCCAGGCGACGATGACAACGACCGTGGAGATCGACGGCTCCGAGAAGCCCGCCGCAGTCGCGGAGTCGATCGTGCGTTTCCTCGGCTGACTCCTGGGCGGGCTGCGCTGGTCGCCGGCGCTTAGAACTGCGTCGAGCCCTGGTCGACCGATATCGCCTGCGCCGTGACCATTTTCGACTCGTCGCTGGCCAACCAGCACACGGCGTCGGCGATGTCTTCGGGCTGAGCGACCCAGGTCGGTAGGAACGGCGTCAGCACGTTCAACAGTGCGTTGTTGCCGACGATCTCGGCGGCCTTGGCGATCGCCTCGACCATCTCCGGCGAACCCATCTCGGTGACGACGGGTCCGGGGTGCACGCTGTTGACGCGGATCGAATGCGTGCCGAGTTCGGCGGCGAACGCGCGTGCCATTCCGGTGACGGCGTGCTTGCTCGCGGTGTAGTGAATCATGAAGGGCTGGAACTTGACTCCCGCCGCGGAGCTGATCAGGATGATCGACCCGCCGCGGCCGCCGTCGACGATGTGCTGGGCGCCGGCCATCACCGTGTTCCAGGTACCCGTGAGGTTGACGTCGATGACGTCTCGCCATTCGTCAGGGGTGATCTCGTTCCAGGCGTGCGGCGACGTGATGCCCGCGTTGGCGACGATGACGTCGAGGCGGCCGAGTTCGGCAACACCTTCGTCGACGACCTTGCGCAGGCCGTCGTGATCGCGGATGTCGACGGCATAGGTGATGGCCCGCTGTCCGGTCGCTTCGATCAGCCGCGCCGTCTCGGCAAGATGCTCCGGCGTGGCCGCGGGGTACGGCACCGATGGAGGCAGTGCACCCGCGACGTCGACAGCGATGATGTCGGCGCCTTCGTTGGCCATGCGGACCGCGTGCGCGCGGCCCTGGCCCCGTGCGGCCCCGGTGATGAATGCCACCCTGCCGGTCAGGCGCGCGCTCATTTGCTCTCCCTCTGTGCGGTCTTGACGAGGTTCGCCCCGATGATGAGGCGCTGGATCTCGCTGGTGCCTTCGTAGAGCCGCAACAGACGAACGTCACGGTAGATGCGCTCGACGGGTACCTCCCGCATGTATCCGCTGCCGCCGTGGATCTGTACCGCGAGATCGGCCACCTGCCCGACCATTTCGGTGCAGAACAGCTTCGCCGCCGACGGTGCGATCCGGCGGTCCTCGTCGTTGACCCACAGCCGGGCGGCGTCGCGTACCAGTGCCCGCCCGGCGAGCACGCCGGTCTGCTGGTCGGCGATCATCGCCTGTACGAGCTGGAAGTTGCCGATCGGTGTGCCGCCCTGGGTGGCGGTGGCGGCGTAGGCGACGGACTCGTCGAGTGCCCGCTGTGCGGTGCCTACGGACAGCGCGGCGATGTGGACGCGGCCGCGCGCCAACGAGATCATCGCGGCCCGGTATCCGATGTCTTCGCTACCGCCGATGAGCGCCGATGCCGGCACCCGAACGTCGTCGAAGCTGACGTCCGATGTCCACGCGCCCTCCTGGCCCATCTTGGCGTCCTTGGCGCCGACGACGACACCGTCGTCGTCGGCGGGCACCAGGAACACCGCGATGCCTGCGCCGTCATCGTCGGCCGGGCGTGTGCGCGCGAAGACGATGAACAGGTCAGCGGTCGGGGCGTTGGTGATGAATCGCTTCTGACCGTTGATGATCCAGTCCGCGCCGTCGCCTGAGCCGTCGCGGACGGCCTTGGTCCGCAATCCCGAGGGGTTGGACCCGGCACCCGGTTCGGTCAACGCGAAGGAGGCGACAACGTCGCCGGTGGCCATAGGTTCGAGCCAGCGCGATTTCTGCTCATCGGTGCCGAACCCGACGAGCACCTGTCCGGCGATGCCGTTGTTGGTGCCGAACATCGAGCGCAGCGCCAGCGACGTGTAACCCAGCTCCATCGCGAGTTCGACGTCCTGTGCGAGGTTCAGACCGAGGCCGCCCCATTCCTGGGGGATCGCGTAGCCGAACAGGCCCATCTTCTTGACCTGCTCGCGTAGGTCGTCGGGCACCCGATCGCCGGCCAGAATCTCCTGCTCGCGCGGCACGACAGCGGTGCGCACGAAGTGGCGCGTCTGCGCCAGGATCTCCTGGAAATCGTCGTCACTGACTTCGGCGGTCGTCATCGGTCGGTGCTCCGGTTTCGGTCGTCTCGCGAGAAGACGCAAAACTGCCCAAAACCGGGCGCAAAAGGGCACTTTTGCGTCTGCTCGGCCGGGTTGGCCCCCTGGCCACGGAAATCATATATGAAATATGATGTGCCTCTGACAAGGCCCCTACTGGGCTCCGACCAGCACAGAGGAGTGATCAGGTGTCGTTGCTGACAGGTCAGACCGCCGTCGTCACGGGGGGTGCGCAGGGCCTCGGGTACGCGATCGCGGAACTATTCGTCGCCGAGGGGGCGCGGGTCGTGCTCGGCGATCTGGACCTCGGTGCCACCGAGGCCGCGGCCAAGGCGCTGGGTGGCGATCAGGTGGCGCTCGCCGTGCGATGCGACGTGACGAAGGCCGATGAGGTCGACGCACTCGCCGCCGCCGCCATCGAGCGGTTCGGCGGCCTGGACATCATGGTCAACAACGCCGGAATCACGCGCGACGCGACATTGCGCAAGATGACCGAGGAGCAGGTCGATCAGGTCATCGCCGTGCACCTGAAGGGCACGTGG
>CAZOIX010000098.1:0-9337 GCA_964579685.1 uncultured Mycobacterium sp. | reverse complement strand
GGCCAAATGCTTGGTGGTGACGTTGCCTTCCCGCAGCGGCTTCGCGAGCGTTGAGGCCGCAGCGACGGCGTCCGCCAACGCGAGGTTGATTCCGACCCCGCCGACCGGTGACATGGCGTGCGCCGCGTCGCCGATCAGCAACAGCCCGTCGCGGTACCAGCGCCGCAGCCTGTTGAGCTGCACGTCGAGAAGTTTGACGTCGTCGAACGAGGTCAACGAGGCGACATGTTCGGCCAGCCACGGCACCAGGGCCACCACCCCGCGGCGCAGTGCGTCGATGCCCTGCGCGCGGAGTTCGGTGTCATGACCCTTGGGAATCACGTATGCGCACTGGTAGTAGTCGCCGCGGTCGATGGCGATTTGTGCGGCCCCGGCGCCGAGCACACCGGCCAGGCCCTCTGGGTCGTCGTCGTCGCGCGGGAGCCGGAACCACCAGACGTCCATCGGCGTCCCGAAACTTCTCGGCCGCAGACCCGCGGAGCTGCGCAGCGTCGACGAGCGGCCGTCGCACGCGACCGTCAACGCTGCACGCATCTCGCGTGTCGCGCCGTCGGCGTCGCGGTAGCGGACCCCGACCACCTTCTCCGCAGCCATGATCGGGCCGAGTACCTCCGTGCTGCGAAGCAGGCGGAACGTCGGCTCCTGCTCCGCGGCGGCGGCCAGCAGCTCGAGAAAATCCCATTGCGGGACGAGGGCAATGTACTTGTGCGGGCCGGGGATTCGGCTCAGGTCGATACTGACCTCGGTGCCCTGGATGCTCATCGTCAGCGTGTCGATCTCGCGGTGCCGCATGCGGGCGAACTCGGATGCCAGCCCCAGCTCGTCGAGCAGCGCAAGAGTGCTGGCGTGCACCGTGTCGCCCCTGAAGTCGCGCAGGAAATCGGCGTGCTTCTCCATGACCGTGACATCCACGCCGGCGCGCGCGAGCAGCAATCCGAGCATCATGCCTGCGGGGCCGCCACCGGCGACGATGCAGGTGGTGTGCCCCGCCCCGGGGACGGGGGCCCCGCCTGCCATGTCTTCTGCGGCCTGCACCCGGCCATTTTCGCATCGAATAGTCTGGCCGGATGGACGGCATCCTCAGCTGGTGGGACGGCGTGGAGTTGTGGCTCTCCGGCCTGCCGTTCGTCGCCCAGACCGCGGTGGTGATGCCGGTCGTGCTGGCCCTGGCCTACGGAATCGCCGTCGTGCTCGACGGCGCACTGGGCAACGGGATTCGGGTGTTGCGTCGGATCCGGCACAACGACGAGCCTGTCGATCGCCGATGAGCGCCTGCGCGAAGAGGAGCGGCTTGTGAGTGGTATGCCGCGTTCGAGGGTGACATTGGTGCTGGTCATCCTCGTGGTGCTGGTGCTGGTCATGTGGCTGGTGACCCGGCAGGTCGGCTGACGCCCACACCGAGCGCCTGCACAGACTCTGTTATTCTTCGCGCCATGCGTATGGCGTCCGGCAACAAGAGTGGCCACATTCTGGCCCTCATCGCCGTGGGGTTCACTGCCGTCGCAGATGTCTGTTGTTGTCGCTGACTCCACACCCGTCCTGCGGTCTGGTGTCGGTAGCGGCTGAATCAACGCCGGGATACTGCTGCATCACCTTGCCGTCGCGACGGGATTTCCCCAAGTCCCTCGCAAGGAAAGGTCATCACATGCTCAGAATCGGAAAGCCATGGCGTCACGCGGTCGCCCTCCTCACCACCGCGACGGTCCTTGCCGCGTGCGGCGGCGGGGCCAGCGATGTCGCCGGAGGCGAGGAGGCGACGGGCGGCGATGGCACGACGCTGACCGTGGTCGCCTACGCGGTGCCCGAACCGGGCTGGAGCAAGATCGTTCCCGCGTTCGCCGCCACCCAGGAAGGACAGGGCACCGCGGTGACCGTGTCCTATGGCGCATCGGGTGACCAGTCACGCGCGGTGGTCGACGGTAAGCCGGCTGACCTCGTCAATTTCTCGGTCGAACCCGACGTGGCGCGTCTGGTCAAGGCCGGCAAGGTCGCCGAGGATTGGAACGCCGACGCAACGCAGGGGATCCCGTTCGGATCCGTGGTGACGCTGGTCGTCCGCGAGGGCAACCCGAAGAACATCAGGGATTGGGACGACCTTCTGCAGCCGGGACTCGAGGTCGTCAGTCCCAGCCCGCTCAGCTCGGGTTCGGCGAAGTGGAACCTCTTGGCACCGTATGCCGCGAAGAGCAATGGCGGCCAGGATGCGCAGGCGGGTCTGGATTTCATCAAGGAACTGGTGGGCGGGCACATCAGGACGCGGCCGGGGTCCGGCAGGGAAGCCACCGACCTGTTTCTCCAGGGCACCGGTGATGTGCTGATCAGTTATGAGAACGAGGCGATCAACGTCGAGCGGCAGGGCAAGCCGGTCGAACACATCAACCCCCCGCAGACCTTCAAGATCGAGAACCCGGTCGCGGTCGTCAGCACCAGCCAGCATCTCGAGCAGGCCAACGCGCTGAAGAATTTCCTGTACACCCCGGAGGGGCAGAAGATCTGGGCGCAGGCCGGTTTCCGGCCTGTGGACCCCGCAGTCGCCGAAGACTTCGCCACCGATTTCCCGACCCCGGAGAAACTGTGGACGATCGCTGATCTCGGCGGCTGGAACGAGGTCGACCCGGCGTTGTTCGACAAGGACAATGGCACGATCACCAAGATCTACAAGCAGGCGACCGGATGACAGCTGGCCTCCGGCCGGAATGGCCCGGCGACGCCGACGGGGCGTCGCGCGGCTTCTCGATGGGCCGCTACGGCAGCACCAGGCTGCGCGTCGGTGTCGCCACGACCTGGCTGTCGGTGATCGTGCTGCTGCCGCTTGCCGCGATCGTGTGGCAGTCCGCGGGCGGCGGCTGGACCGAATTCTGGCAGGCGATCACGTCGAACGCCGCGCTGGAGTCGTTCCGGGTGACGTTGACGATCTCGGTCGCGGTGGCGGTGGTCAACCTCGTGTTCGGGCTGCTCGTTGCCTGGGTGCTGACGCGCGACGACTTCCCGGGCAAGCGACTGGTGGACGCGATCATCGACCTGCCGTTCGCGCTGCCGACGATCGTGGCCAGTCTCGTCATGTTGGCGCTCTACGGCCCCGGCAGCCCCGTCGGTATCCACATCCAGCACACCAAGTGGGGCGTCGCGGTCGCGCTGCTGTTCGTGACGTTGCCGTTCGTCGTCCGCTCGGTACAACCGGTGCTGCTCGAACTCGATCAGGAGGTGGAGGAAGCGGCGGCGTCGCTGGGCGCCGACAACTTCACCATCTTTCGGCTGGTGATCATCCCCGCGCTGTTGCCTTCCCTGCTCTCCGGCGCGGGGCTGGCGTTCTCCCGAGCCATCGGCGAATACGGTTCCGTGGTGCTGATCGGAGGTGCGGTACCGGGGGAGACCGAGGTGTCCTCGCAGTACATTCGGCAGCTGATCGAATTCGACGACCGCACCGGTGCAGCGGCTGTCTCCATTGTGCTGCTGGTGATTTCGTTCGTCGTCCTTTTCATCCTCCGCACCATCGGATCGCGGGCGGCCAAACGCGAGGAGCTGGCCGCGTGATCCTGTCACGCCCGACGCGTTACCTGCTCCGCTTTCTGGCGCTGGCGTATCTGACGGTGCTGCTTGTCGTTCCGGTCGGGTTGATCCTGTGGCGCACGTTTGCGCCAGGCGTCGGCGCCTTCTTCGAGTCGATCTCCACGCCGGCGGCCATCTCGGCGCTGCAGCTCTCGCTGCTGGTGGTCGCGATCGTCGTTCCGCTCAACGTGGTCTTCGGCGTGCCCACCGCGTTGGTGTTGGCGCGCAATCGATTCCGCGGCAAGAGCATGCTGCAGGCGGTGATCGACCTGCCGTTCGCGGTGTCACCGGTGGTCGTCGGCGTGGCGCTCATCCTGCTCTGGGGTGCGGGTGGCGTATTCGGCTTCCTCGAGAACGACCTCGGCATCAAGGTCATTTTCGGCTTCGCCGGCATCGTGCTCGCCAGCATCTTCGTCACGGTGCCGTATGTCATCCGTGAGGTCGAACCGGTGCTTCACGAGCTGGGTACCGACCAGGAAGAAGCCGCTTCGACCCTGGGATCCAGTGCGTGGCAGACGTTCTGGCGCATCACCCTGCCGTCGATCAAGTGGGGCCTGATGTACGGCGTCGTGTTGACCGTCGCACGCACCCTCGGCGAATACGGTGCGGTGGTCATGGTCTCGTCGAACCTGCCCGGGAAATCGCAGACGTTGACGCTGCTGGTGTCCGACCGCCACGCACGCGGCGCCGAGTACGGGGCATACGCCATTTCGACACTGCTCATGGCGGTGGCCGTCGTCGTGTTGATCGCACAGGTGATCCTCGACGCCCGCCGCGCCAAGACCGACAAGTAGCCCACGAGGAGACGTTGACATGCCGAACGCGATCACGGTGCGGGGAGCCAACAAACACTATGGCGACTTCGCCGCCCTCGACAACGTCGACTTCGACGTTCCCGCAGGGTCGTTGACGGCGCTGCTCGGTCCCAGCGGCTCGGGTAAATCGACGCTGCTGCGCGCGATCGCGGGTCTCGATCAGCCCGACACCGGAACCATCACCATCAACGGAGAAGACGTCACCGGGGTGCCGCCGCAGCGACGCGGCATCGGCTTCGTGTTCCAGCACTACGCGGCGTTCAAGCATCTGAACGTCCGCGACAACGTCGCCTTCGGGCTGAAGATCCGCAAGAAGTCCAAGGCCGAAATCACCGAGAAGGTCGACAACCTACTGGAAGTCGTCGGGCTCGCGGGATTTCAGACCCGCTACCCGAATCAGCTCTCCGGTGGGCAGCGCCAACGCATGGCGCTGGCCCGGGCGCTTGCGGTCGACCCACAGGTGTTGTTGCTGGACGAGCCATTCGGCGCGCTGGACGCCAAGGTCCGGGAAGACCTGCGGGCATGGCTGCGCCGGTTACACGAGGAGGTGCACGTCACCACCGTGCTGGTCACCCATGATCAATCCGAAGCGCTGGATGTCGCCGACCGGATCGCGGTGCTGAACAAGGGCCGCATCGAGCAGGTGGGGTCTCCCACCGACGTCTATGACAAGCCGGCCAGTGCGTTCGTGATGTCCTTTCTCGGCGCGGTGTCATCGCTCAACGGCAGCCTGGTCCGGCCGCACGATATCCGCGTCGGCCGCAACCCCGAGATGGCGAGCGCGGTCGGCGACGATTCCGTCCAGGCCACCGGAGTGCTGCGGGCCACCATCGATCGAATCGTCATGCTGGGCTTCGAGGTTCGTGTCGAACTCACCAATGCGGCGGACAAGACCCCGTTCACCGCACAGATCACCCGTGGGGACGCCGAGGCGCTCGGGCTCAAGGAGGGCGACACGGTGTACGTTCGTGCGACACGAGTGCCCGAGCTGCCCAGCGGCAGCGACATTCCCGCGGCTGATCAAGCCGACGACGATGAGTCGCTGACGAGCGCTTGAATCAGGGCTTCGCGAATCCGGCGGCGGTGAGGATCTTCTGGCCGTGTTCGCCGGTGACGAAATCGACGAATTTGGCCGCGAGGTCAGGGCTCTTGGACTGTGCGAGGACGGCGATCGGGTATTCGTTCACGGCGTCGGCGGACTCGGGGAACGTGACTTCGGTGACCTGGTCTGCGGCTTCGGCGGCGTCGGTGACATAGACGAGTCCGGCGTCGGCCTGGCCGCTTGTCACCTTGCCGAGTACGTCCGTCACCTGGGATTCTTCGCTCACCGGACGGAGCGCTACGCCGGTGGCCTCCTCGACCTTCTCTGTCGCCGCCCCGCACGGCACCTGGGGAGCGCAGACCACCACCGCCAGTCCCGGTTGGATCAGATCGCGGAACGAGGCGATCTTTCTGGGGTTGCCCGGAGTCGTCACGATGGTGAGCGTGTTCGATGCGAAATTGACCGGATCACCCGACAGCAGGTCGGCCGCTGCGGCCTTGTCCATGTTGGTGGTGTTCGCGGAGGCGAAGACGTCGGCGGGTGCGCCGTTGGTCAGCTGGGTGACGAGATCTGACGAGCCGGCGAAGGAGAATTCGATGTCGGTGCCAGGATTGTCGGTCATGAACTGGCCGCCGATTTCGGTGAACGACTTGTTCAGCGACGCCGCCGCGAAGACGATCAGCGTTTGACGGTCGGCGCCCGACGATGTGTCGTTCGACGGGCTGCATGCCGTGAGCACGAGAATCAATACCGCAGTGAGCGTGGTGATCTCACGTCGTCGTTTCACGATTGCCTCCGGGCGTTTCGACGATCACCGTGGTGGCCTTCACGACAGCCACGGCGACACTGCCCGGTTCCAGGCCGAGTTCGCGTGCCGCGTCGGCGCTCATCAGTGAGACGACCGTGAACGGTCCGCACTTCATCTCGACCTGAGCCATGACACCGTCTGCGACGACCTTGGTGACCAGACCCGTGAAGCGGTTACGGGCCGAACTCGCGATGCTCAGCGGATCTCTTGGGACCGCACCGCAGTGGTCGACGGCGAATTGGGCGAGCTTCTCTCCGGGAATGGCCTTGCGGCCGGACTCGTCGGTGACGGCGGGAAGCGCATCATCGTCGATCCACCGCCGCACGGTGTCGTCGCTGACGCCGAGCAGGTCGGCGGCGTCGCGAATCCTGATCAGTGGCATCACTGCATCGTATCCGCATATGCGGTATAGATGGCTGCAAAAATCCGCAGGATCGGTCTTCTGGACCGCTGAAATCCGTAATTGCGGATAACGCCGGCAGACGTCAGGCGGCGAGAGAACCCGCCGCGACGGCGTCGAAGCGGTCAAGCGCCGTCGCCGCGACCAGATTGTGCGAGCCCAATGGCTGCGCCATCGGAATGCCCTCTGCGGCGGCATAGGCCGCAACGCGATCGGTGATGATGCCATGTGCCAGGAACCACGGGGCGATCACGACGCGCCGTGCGCCACGGGCCCGCAGTCGATCCGCCGCGTCGGCGACGCTGGGCCGTGGCCCGGTCGCGAAGGCGACTTCGGCGCCTGCCCAACGGGTTCCCGCGCTCAGGGCATACGCCACCTTCGCGGTGCGCGCATTGGCGGCGTTGTCGGAGGATCCGACGGCAACGACAAGGACGCCGAGCCCTTCGGATTCGGGCGACACCCCGATCTCGGACAGCCGCTGCCGCAACACCGACAACAGGGCGGGATCCTCGCCGAGCACGTCGGCCTGGTCGACCCGCGCCCTCGAGTCCCCGATCGCCTCGGGAATGTCGACGCGTGCGTGATAGGCATCGGCGAGCAGAAACGGCACGACGACGCCGGCGGGAACGTCCGCCAACACATCGTGCAGGCTCGGATCGGTCTTCTCGAGAAATGCCGGGCGGACGTCCAGCCATGGCCGCAGCCGCCGGATCCGGCCGGCGACCGCGTGCGTCACCGCCGCCGACCGAGGGTCGACGCTGCCGTGTGCGGCGAGAACGAGCGTCACGACGCGTGCAGTCCGCATTCCGTCTTGGTCTGGCCGGCCCAACGGCCGCTGCGCGGATCGGATCCCTCGGCGGGCTTGGCGGTGCACGGTGCGCAGCCGATCGACGGATAGCCCTCGAAGACAAGGGGATTGACGAGGACATCGTTGGCGTCGACGTAGGCCTGCATCTCCTCGTCCGACCATGCCGCGAGCGGGTTGATCTTCACCAGACCGAAGGCCTTGTCCCAGCTGATCAGTGGTGCGTTGGCGCGCGTCGGCGCCTCCACCCGACGGATGCCGGTGACCCATGCGGAGTATCCGCGCAGCGCTTTGGACAGTGGTTCGACCTTGCGCATCCGGCAGCACTCACTGGCCTCGCGCGCGAACAGGTCCTTACCGAACAGTTCGTCCTGTGTGGCCACGCTGTGCTCCGGCGTGACGTTGACCACATTGATGTCGTACACCGCCTCGACGGCGTCACGCGTGCCGATGGTCTCGACGAAGTGGTACCCGGTGTCGAGGAACAACACGTCGACGCCGGGACGCACCTTCGCGGCCAGGTCGACGAGCACGGCATCCTGCATATTGGACGCGACCACGTAATCGCCGCCGAAGTTCTCGTCGGTCCAGCGCAGCAGGTCATCCGCACTGGCGCCGTCGAGTTCCGCCGCGCCGCGCTGCGCCAGCGCGATCAAATCGACGTCGGTCATCAGTTCGCTCATCGCAAATCCGCCTCGTCTGCTCGTACTGCCCACGTAGCGAAACGCTCACCCTGCTCGCGTTGTTTCACGAAATTGCGCACCACCCGATCGATGTAGTCGCCCAGCTCGCTGGACAGCACCTTGTGCTGGCGCAACTTGCGGCCGAACCCGCTGTCCAGGCCCAGGCTGCCGCCCAGGTGCACCTGGAATCCCTCCTCGGGGCCGTCCCCGTCGTCCACCATCTGGCCCTTGAAGCCGATGTCGGCCACCTGGATGCGGGCGCACGAGTTCGGGCACCCGTTGATGTTGATGGTGATGGGCACGTCGAGCTGCGCGTTGATGTCCTCCAGGCGCTTCTCCAATTCGGGCACCAGGACCTGGGAGCGCTTGCGTGTCTCGGCGAAGGACAGTTTGCAGAACTCGATGCCGGTGCATGCCATGAGGTTGCGGCGCCAATGCGACGGCTGCGACGGCAGCCCCAGCGCGTCCAGACCGTCGCGCAGTTCGTCGAGCCTGTCGTCGGGAACGTCGAGGATGATCAGCTTCTGATAGGGCGTGAACCGGATGCGGTCGCTGCCGACGGACTCCGCGAGGTCGGCCACCTTGCTCAGGATCGTCCCCGAGACCCGGCCCGCGATCGGCGCGACGCCGACGGCGTTCAGGTCGTTCTTGAGCTTCTGCACGCCGACGTGGTCGATGGGGCGCGCCACCGGGTCGGGCGCGGGACCGTCGATAAGGGGGCGCTTGAGGTACTCGGTTTCGAGCACCTCGCGGAACTTTTCGACACCCCAGTCCTTGATGAGGAACTTCAGCCGCGCCTTGGACCGCAGCCGCCGGTAGCCGTAGTCGCGGAACGCCGATGTGACGGCCTCCCACACGTCGGGCACCTCGTCGAGCGGCACCCACACGCCGACGCGCTGGCCGAGCATTGGGTTGGTCGACAGGCCGCCGCCGACCCACAGGTCCAGGCCCGGACCGTGCTCGGGGTGCTCGACACCGATGAACGCCACATCGTTGACCTCGTGCACCACGTCCTGCAGGCCGGAGATCGCGGTCTTGAACTTCCGCGGCAGGTTCGAGTACTCGGGCTTGCCGATATAGCGCTTGACGATCTCGTCGATCGCGGGCGTCGCGTCGAGCACCTCGTCGAGCGACTCGCCGGCCAGCGGCGATCCGAGCACCACGCGCGGGCAGTCGCCGCACGCCTCGGTGGTCTGCAGGCCGACGGCGTCGAGGCGCTTCCAGATCTCTGGCAT
>CAZOIX010000097.1:0-9365 GCA_964579685.1 uncultured Mycobacterium sp. | reverse complement strand
CTCAAGAGACTGTTCTCGCTGGGCCTGGGTGCCCGGCTCGGCAGCGGGCGTCAGTACATGCCGTGGATCAGTCTGGAGGACCAGGTACGCGCGGTGCTGTTCGCCATCACCCACGACGGGTTGTCGGGTCCGGTCAATCTGACCGGACCCGCACCGGTCACCAACGCCGAGTTCACCTCGGCGTTGGGCCGCACGGTCAATCGCCCCACCCCCCTGATGGTGCCCGGCTTCGCACTGCGCGCCGCGTTCGGGGAGTTCGCCGACGAAGGTCTGCTCGGCGGCCAGCGCGCCATTCCCGCCGCCCTGGAGCGGGCCGGGTTCGAGTTTCACCACAACACCATCGGCGAGGCGCTGGCATTCGCGACCGCGCCGAAGGCCAGCTAGCGCGTACCGTCGGGGATATGGCGCGCGCCTCCATCCGGTCGGTGAGCACACCTGTCGACGTGCGGCGGCTGGGCACGGTCGACTATCTGGCGGCCTGGCAGCTGCAGCGCGAACTCGCCGACGCGCGCATCGCGGGTGGTCCCGACACGCTGCTGCTGCTCGAGCATCCGCCGGTCTACACCGCGGGCAAGCGGACACTGCCCGGCGAGAGGCCCGGCGCGCCCTCCGTGCCCGTCATCGATACCGACCGCGGCGGCAAGATCACCTGGCACGGCCCCGGTCAGTTGGTCGGCTATCCCGTCATCGGCCTGGCCGAACCGTTGGATGTGGTGAATTTCGTTCGGCGCCTTGAGGAATCGCTCATCAAGGTCTGTGCGGACCTCGGCCTTCAGACGCGCCGGATCGAGGGCCGCTCCGGCGTGTGGGTGCCCGCCGACGCGCGAGGCCCCGCACGCAAGGTGGCCGCCGTCGGCATTCGGGTGTCGCGCTCGACGACGCTGCACGGGTTCGCACTCAACTGCGATTGCGATCTCGCCGCGTTCGCCGCGATCGTGCCGTGCGGCATCTCCGATGCCGGAGTCACGTCGTTGACCGCCGAACTGGGCCGGCGCATCAGCGTCACCGATGTCATCGGACCGGTGGCCCAGGCCGTCGGTGACGCCCTCGATGGCCGCCTGTCGGTAGCATTGACGCAGTGACTGTTGCTCCGGAAGGCCGAAAGCTCCTGCGTCTCGAGGTGCGCAATGCCGAGACGCCGATCGAGCGTAAGCCGCCGTGGATCAAGACCAGGGCCACGATGGGCCCGGAGTACAAAGAACTCAAGGCCCTGGTCCGGCGCGAAGGCCTGCACACCGTCTGCGAGGAGGCAGGCTGCCCCAACATCTTCGAATGCTGGGAGGACCGCGAGGCCACCTTCCTCATCGGCGGCGAACAGTGCACCCGGCGCTGCGACTTCTGCCAGATCGACACGGGCAAGCCCGCCGAACTCGACCGGGACGAGCCGCGCCGCGTCGCCGAGAGTGTGCAGGCGATGGGGTTGCGCTATTCGACAGTCACCGGGGTGGCCCGCGACGACCTTCCCGACGGCGGTGCGTGGCTGTACGCCGAGACCGTCCGCGCCATCAAGGAACTCAACCCGACCACCGGGGTGGAGTTGCTGATCCCGGATTTCAACGCCGACCCGGACCTGCTCGCACAGGTTTTCCGGGCCCGCCCAGAAGTGTTGGCGCACAACGTCGAAACGGTGCCGCGGATCTTCAAGCGGATCCGGCCGGCGTTTCGCTACGACCGCAGCCTCTCGGTGCTGACCGCCGCGCGCGCCGATGGCCTGGTCACCAAGTCCAACCTCATCCTCGGCATGGGCGAGACGCCAGAGGAGGTGCGCGTCGCACTGACCGACCTGCACGACGCGGGCTGCGACATCGTCACGATCACGCAGTACCTGCGACCCTCGGTGCGCCACCACCCCGTGGAGCGGTGGGTCAAGCCCGAGGAGTTCGTCGAGCACGAGCGCTTCGCGCAGGAAGTCGGCTTCGCAGGCGTGCTGGCCGGACCGCTGGTGAGGTCGTCGTACCGCGCGGGCCGGTTGTACGCGCAGGCGGTCGAGTCGCGGCCTTAGAAGAAGCCGCCGCAACGGCTGGATCCGACTCCGTATCCTGAACCAATGGCGAAAACCCGCAACCCCGCCGCGGTGAAGGCCGCCAAGGCCGAGGCCAAGGCGGCCCGCAAGGCGGAATCCAAGCAGCGACGCAGCCAGCTGTGGCAGGCGTTCCAGATTCAGCGCAAAGAGGACAAGCGGCTGCTGCCCTACATGATCGGTGCGTTCGTGCTGATCGTGGCCGGCTCGGTGGCGCTCGGCATGTTCGCCGGTGGGTTCACCGCATACATGATGATTCCGCTGGGCGTCGTGCTCGGTGCGCTTGTCGCGTTCATCATCTTCGGGCGGCGCGCGCAGAAGTCGGTCTATCGCAAAGCCGAGGGCCAGACCGGTGCGGCCGCCTGGGCGCTGGACAACCTGCGCGGCAAGTGGCGGGTCACCCCCGGCGTCGCGGCCACCGGCCACTTCGACGCCGTACACCGCGTGATCGGACGCCCTGGTGTCATTTTCGTGGGCGAGGGTTCGGCGAGCCGGGTCAAGCCGCTGCTGGCGCAGGAGAAGAAGCGCACCGCACGGCTGGTCGGCGACGTCCCGATCTACGACATCGTGATCGGCAACGGCGAGGACGAGGTTCCGCTGGCCAAACTCGAACGCCACCTCAACAAGCTGCCCGCCAACATCACCGTCAAACAGATGGATTCGCTCGAGTCGCGGCTGGCCGCGCTCGGCACCAAGGTCGGACCCGCCGCGATGCCGAAGGGCCCCCTGCCGACGCAGGCCAAGATGCGCGGCGTGCAGCGCACCGTCCGAAGGAAATAGCGACGCTCGGTGTGTGCCGACTTCGTGTTCCGCAACGGTCCGATCTATACGGTCTCGACCGCGGCACCGTGGGCACGGGCCGTCGCCGTCACCGGCGACACGATCAGCTATGTCGGCGACGAGGCGGGCGCGATGGCCCTCGCCGGAGCGAACACCACGGTGATCGACCTCGGCGGCCGACTGCTGATGCCCGGGTTCGTCGAGGGCCACATCCATCCGTTCCTCGGCGCGTTCCTGACCACGGGTGTCGACCTTCAAGTGCCGACAGCAGCCGACGCCCTTGCCGCCATCGCGCGATTCGCCGAGGACAATCCGACCGGTCCGGTGCGCGGATTCGGTTGGCGGGTAGACATGTTCGGCCCGCAGGGACCCACCCGGGCCGACCTTGACCGCGTCCTACCCGATCGCCCCGGCTTCTTCTTCGCCATCGACGGGCACAGCCTCTGGGCCAACAGCGCGGCGCTGGACGTCGCCGGGGTCAGCCGCGAGTCCGAGGATCCCATCCCCGGGTTCAGCTACTACGTGCGCGACGACCACGGTGAGCCGACCGGCTATGTGATGGAGGTGGATGCCGTGCTCGGCATCGTCAACGCCATCGAGCCGATCAGTCCCGACACCATGGAAACGCTGCTGCGGGCCTGGCTGCCGAAGGCATCGGCGGCGGGGATCACGTCGGTCTTCGATGCCGGGGTGCCGCCCATCGGCGAGGATCAGGGGGCGTTGATCGACCTGTACACCAACGTGGAGTCCGACGGCGAGCTTCCGTTCCGCGTCGTCGCGTCATACGGCGTGATGTCCCCGCCGGTCGACGATGCGGTCGCGAAACTGACCGACCTCCGCGCCCGGATCTCGACGGATCTGGTGCAGGTCGGTGCGGTGAAGATCATCGGAGACGGCACCCAGGGCGGCTATACCGCCTGGCTGATCGAGCCGTACGCCGACAAACCCGATTCCATCGGCGGATCGCCGTTCACGCAGCAGCAGTGGCAGCGGCTCATCGGCGAGGTCGACGCCGCAGGGTTCGACGTGCACGTCCACGCATGCGGGGAGCGCACGGCGCGCACCGCGCTCGACTCCATCGAGGCGGCGATCGCGGCGAACCCACCCCGGGACCGGCGCCACACCGTGGCGCACCTGGTCTACGTCGAGGACGCCGACAGTCAGCGCTTCGGGGAACTCGGCGTCATCGCCCAGTTCTCCGCGAACTGGATCTCGGCGGACCCCGACACCATGGAGAACATGGCGGCCCGCTACGGCCGGCCACGGCAGGACCGGTTCTATCGGACGCAGGACGTGCTCAGGTCGGGCGGGCGCATCTCGCTGGGCACCGACTGGCCGGCGGCCGGGTACTTCTCCACGTACAAGCCGCTGGACTCCATCCAGATCGGGGTGACCCGTCAGCTCATCGGAGCGCCCGACGCCGCGGTGCTGGCCCCGGCCGACCAGAAGCTGTCGGTCGCCGAAGCCGTGCACGCGAACACGCTCGGCGCCGCCTACCAGATCCGGTTGGACGACAAGGTGGGCTCACTGGAGGTCGGCAAGCTCGCCGACATGATCGTCCTCGACACGAACATCCTGGACATCGATCCGCACGACATCCACCGGGCGCAGGTCACGCTGACCATGATGAACGGCCAGGTCCGCCACGAGGTCTGACGATGCTAGCGCTTGACGACCGCGGTGTTGGTGAAGCGGTCCTGGTAACCGCGCAGGTCGCTGTCGGTGAACAGCGCCGGGATCACGAAGAACACCAGAATCCCCCGCACCGTCGCACGGCCGATGCCGACATGAATCCGGTTGTCTATCGATGCCACGCGCAGGCCGAGCGCCAGTTGACCCGGCGTGAACCCGAACAGCCGCACCGAGATGATGCCGAGGACGACCCAGACCACGGCGATGGAGGTGGATCCCATCGGGGTGTAGAGGAACGTCTGCTGGCTGACCAGCCCGAGTGCGACGGCGAGGCCGACGAGCCCGTAGGCGATGAACCAGTCGATCAGCAGCGCCGCGATCCGTCTGCCGAAGCCGGCGATCGAATCGGGTCCGGACGGGGGCAGGCCGAGGCGCTGACCGGGATAGTCGTTGGGTCCGGATTCGCCGCCGGGTTGCGACCCCGACAGCCAGGACCCCAGTGGGCGGGCCATACTGTCAGGATATGCGGGGTCCCATTGCGTAACTTCGGTGCAACATGTGGTTGATGACAGTGCAACATCGTGTCCTTAGCGTCAACGCGCGGGTTACCAGAAATAAGGAGAGTTATCAGTGGCAGAAAAGACGGCCGACGACGTCATTAAGCTGATCAAAGATGAGGAAGTCGAGTACGTCGACATCCGATTCTGCGATCTGCCCGGCGTGGTCCAGCACTTCTCGATCCCGGCGTCCGCGTTTGACGAGAGCGTCTTCGAAGACGGTTTGGCATTCGACGGCTCCTCGGTGCGTGGCTTCCAGTCGATCCACGAGTCCGACATGATGCTGTTGCCCGATCCGGCAACGGCGAAAATCGACCCGTTCCGCGAAGCGAAAACGCTGAACCTCAACTTCTTTGTGCACGACCCGTTCACCCGCGAGGCCTACTCACGCGACCCGCGCAACGTGGCTCGCAAGGCGGAGAACTATCTGGCCAGCACCGGCATCGCCGACACCTGCTTCTTCGGTGCCGAGGCCGAGTTCTACATCTTCGACTCGGTGAGCTTCGACTCGCAGATGAACGGCACCTTCTACGAGATCGATTCCGAGGCCGGCTGGTGGAACACCGCAGAACCGTTCGAGGCCGACGGCAGACCCAACCGTGGCTACAAGGTGCGGCCCAAGGGCGGCTACTTCCCCGTCGCACCGTATGACCACTATGTCGACCTGCGCGACCAGATGTGCACCAACCTCCAGAACGCCGGCTTCGTGCTGGAGCGCGGCCACCACGAGGTGGGCACCGCCGGACAGGCCGAGATCAACTACAAGTTCAACACGCTGCTGCACGCGGCCGATGATCTACTGCTGTTCAAGTACATCATCAAGAACACCGCGTGGCAGGCCGGCAAGACGGTGACGTTCATGCCCAAGCCGCTGTTCGGCGACAACGGCTCCGGGATGCACGCCCACCAGTCGCTGTGGAAGGACGGCGAGCCGCTGTTCCACGACGAGTCCGGTTACGCCGGTCTGTCGGACACCGCACGCCACTACATCGGCGGCATCCTGCACCACGCACCGTCGCTGCTGGCGTTCACCAACCCGACGGTGAACTCCTACAAGCGTCTGGTGCCGGGCTACGAGGCGCCGATCAACCTGGTGTACAGCCAGCGCAACCGGTCGGCCTGTGTCCGTATCCCGATCACCGGCAACAACCCGAAGGCCAAGCGCCTCGAATTCCGTTGCCCCGACAGCTCGGGCAATCCGTACCTGGCGTTCGCGGCGATGATGATGGCCGGCCTGGACGGCATCAAGAAGAAGATCGAGCCGCAGAGCCCGGTCGACAAGGATCTCTACGAATTGCCACCGGACGAGGCCGCCAGCATCCCGCAGGCACCGACCTCGTTGGCCGCGGTCATCGACAAGCTCGAGGAGGATCACGAATACCTCACCGAGGGAGGCGTTTTCACCGAGGACCTGATCGAAACCTGGATCTCCTACAAGCGGGAGAACGAGATCATGCCCGTGCAGATCCGCCCGCACCCCTACGAGATCGCGCTGTACTACGACGTCTAGTCGGCGGGTAAGAGCTCTGATCGAAGGGTCGGGGGCGTTCGCGCCCCTGGCCCTTCGTCGTTCGCTGTGAAAAAGCTGTACGTGTGCGCGTAGGGTTGCGGCACATGACGACCAATTTGGACGCACGCCTTGCCGGCTACTCCTCACCGCTGTTGAGCATCTTCCGCATCGTCTTCGGTCTGCTGTTCACGATGCACGGCGCCCAGAAGCTGTTCGGGTGGCCCATCCCGGTACCGGTTCCCATCGAGGTGGGCTCATTCCCGATGTGGTGGGCCGGTGTCCTCGAGCTCGTGCTGGGCATCCTCATCACGCTGGGACTGTTCACCCGGATCGCCGCGTTCGTCGCGGCCGGAGTGATGGCGTTCGCGTACTTCTATTCGCACTTCCCCATCCTCCAGGGTGACACGTCAGCGAACTTCTGGCCGATCGTCAACGGCGGCGAGATGGCCGTCATGTACTGCTTCGCGTTCCTGCTACTTGCCGGCATGGGCGGGGGCATCTGGTCGGTGGACGGCCGCAGGCGCTCGCGTGTGGGCGGGGCCGCACCGGGGCGCGTGGTGACCGGAACCGCGGCGCCGGCCGCCACATCGCGAAATCGCGGTCTCCTCAGCCGCTTCCGCCGCTAGCGCTTCAGTCCAGCGCCAGATCCTTGCGGAACTTGCGCATACCGTCGATCTTCTCGTCGAGCGAGGCCTGCGGTCCCGAGTAGAACATCCACGGCATGGTGATGATGCCGTCGATGCCGCCGGCCCGCGCCCGGTCGTAATGCTCGGGGGTGAATGCGTCGGTCAGCGGCGTGATGACGATGAAATCGTCCATCGTCAGACCGTTGGCGGCGCGCAGGTCGCGTAGCTTGTCGACGCGGATCAGCGCCTGGTCCGTGCTGATCAGGTCACCGATCCAGCCGTCGTGTTTCGCCGCCCGGCGAAGGGCGATGTCGGAGAGTCCGCCGACGTAGATCGGGATGTGCGGCGGTGTCGGCTCCATCTCCAGCCGCGGTGTCTGGTAGAACTCGCCGTCGAACTCCGTCCAGCCCGGCTTCCACAGTTCCTTCATGAGCTCGAGCATCTCGTCGGTCCGCTTGCCGCGGCGGGCGAACTGCTGACCCATCAGGGTGAACTCTTCCTCGCACCAGCCGACGCCGATACCGAGCTCCAACCGCCCACCGGCCAGCAGCGCGGCGGTCCCGATGGATTTGGCCGCCGAGTACGGATCGCGCATCGCGGGCAGGTAGACCGTCGTGACGAAGCGCAGCCGCGTCGTCACCATGGCGAGGGCGCCGATCAGCACCCACGGATCCGGCCAGTCGGTGAAGGCCTCCCACCGCCGCTTGCCGTCCTTGGTGTACGGGTACGGCGTCTTCAGTGTTTCCAGGTTGATCACATGATCGGGAATACCAAGGCCGTCGTATCCGAGATCATCTGCAGCCTTGGCAATTTCGATGACTTCACTCGTGTCGAGAAAAGCCACGCTGACGTAGACCTTCATCCTGCGTCTCGCGCCCACGCCGGCCTGATGAACACACCCTCGGCTTCGACCGTCGGCCCGTTGGCATCCTTGAGGTAGCCGCGTGCGAACGTCTTGACCCCCTCGGTGCGCTCCACGAAGGCCTCCGCGCGCAGCGGCCCCAGCGGTGTGCCGCGCAGATAGCGCAGCGAGATCGTGCCGGTGAACTTCGGCTGGGTCAGTCCCTCGCTGGCCGCCTCCCCGAGAAGATGGTCGAGCACCAGGGCACAGATGCCGCCGTGCACCCACCCGGGCGGTCCCTCGTAGGCGCCGCTGAGCGTGAATTCGCTCCAGCATCCTCCGTCATCCTCGTGGTGGATGACCATCGGCGGTGCGATCGCATTCCGCAGCCCGACAGCGGGATTCGCCCATGCCAGCGGCCGGCCTGTGGCCTCATGGCGCAGCGTGGTGGTGACCGAGCGCTGCTTGCTCTCCAACAACTGGGTCAGCGCCTCGATCCTGTCCTTGGCGTCGCCGACGGTGGCCTCGTCGACCTCGGTGTGCAAGCCGGCCTCGATGAGTCTGCGCAATGCGGCGGTCAGCGGTCCGTAGAGCGCGCGCTGCCGCTGGTACTCCTCCTCGCTGATCATGTCGAACCCGAAGTCCATGCTCATCCGCCGAAAACCTTTCGTACCACCGCTTTTGCCCGGCGCGTCACGCGCAGGTAATTGTCGAGGAACTCGCCGCCGTCGTCGCTGTCCCAGCCGGCGGCCAGCGCCACCGCATTGAGCTGACGGCCCGGCCCGGGAAGCTGATCGGTGGGCTTCCCGCGCACCAGCACCAGCGCATTTCGCGCCTGGGTCGCGGTCAGCCAGGCTTGGCGCAGCAACTCGACATCGCCCTCCGCGATCAATTCGGCTGCGCCGATCGCGTTCAACGCTTCCAATGTCGAAGTGCAGTGCAGCGCAGGCACTTTATGCGCGTGGCGGAGCTGCAACAGCTGAACCGTCCACTCGATGTCGGCCAGTCCGCCGCGGCCCAGCTTGGTGTGCGTGTTCGGATCAGCACCCCGCGGCAACCGCTCGGCGTCCATCCGCGCCTTGATTCGCCGGATCTCCTGCACCGCCTGCGCCGAGACGCCGCCGGAGGGATACCGCGTCTTGTCGATCATCAGCAGGAAACGCTCGCCGAGGTCGGGATCGCCCGCCACCCGGTGCGCGCGCAGCAGCGCCTGCACTTCCCACGTGTGTGCGTATTTCTCGTAGTACGCCCCGTAGGACGCGAGCGTCCGCACCAGGGGACCGCTGCGGCCCTCCGGTCGCAGGTTGGCGTCGACCTCGAGCGGCGGATCCGCGGACGGTGTGCCCAGCAGCGAGCGCACCTTCTCCGACCCCAGCGCCAGGAACAGCGTGGGCAGCCG
>CAZOIX010000096.1:0-9369 GCA_964579685.1 uncultured Mycobacterium sp. | reverse complement strand
AAATCGACGCGCTCGCCGTGATGGGGATCAATCCGCTGCAGGCGCTGGTCGTGCCCCGCGTGCTAGCGGCGACGCTCGTGGCGACGTTGCTGTCATCGCTGGTGATTCTGGTGGGGATAGCAGGCAGTTTCGTGTTCTCGGTATTCGTGCAGAACGTCACCCCGGGTGCATTCGCTGCGGGACTCACGTTGATCACCGGGGGCACCGAGGTGGTGGTGTCGCTGATCAAGGCGGCATTGTTCGGGGCGGCAGCGGGACTGATCGCCTGCTACAAGGGCATCTCCGTCGGCGGTGGCCCGGCCGGTGTCGGAAACGCGGTCAACGAGACGGTGGTCTACACGTTCATGGCGTTGTTCGCGATCAACATCATCGTGTCCGCGGTGGGCATCGAGTTGACGCTGTGACCGTCGCGCGTGTCCCGTACCCGCGGGCCCGGCGCTATGGGCGGTTGTGGGTGTCACGGCTGAGCAGGGTCGGGATACAGGCGCAATTTCACGCCGCGACGGTTCGCTCGGTAGGCGACGCCCTCGTGCACTACCGCACCGAGTTGCTGCGCCTGATCGCGCAGATGAGCCTGGGGACAGGCGCATTGGCCATCATCGGCGGAACGGTGGTGATCGTCGGTTTCCTCACGCTGTCGACCGGGGCGGTCATCGCGGTGCAGGGCTACAACCAGTTCGCCGACGTCGGCGTCGAGGCGCTGACCGGTTTCACGTCGGCCTACTTCAACGTGCGGTTGATTGCTCCGCTGGTGGCGGCGATCGGGCTGGCCGCGACCATCGGCGCGGGGGCGACCGCGCAGATCGGCGCGATGCGGATCAACGAGGAGATCGACGCGCTGGAAGTCATCGGCGTGCGGTCGATCGCCTACCTGGCCTCGACCAGGGTGGTCGCCGGCGTTCTCGTCGTGATCCCGTTGTACTGCGTCGCGGTGCTGATGTCGTTTCTCGCCGCCCGGGTCGGCACCACGGCGATCTACGGCCAGTCAACCGGTGTGTACGACCACTACTTCACCACCTTCCTCAATCCGACCGATCTCGTCTGGTCGTTCGTCCAGGCAGTCGTGATGGCGACGCTGATCATGTTGGTGCACACCTACTATGGCTTCACCGCCTCCGGCGGCCCTGCAGGAGTGGGCGCCGCGGTCGGCCGTGCGGTGCGCGCATCGCTGATCATCGCGACCTTCGTGAGCATGTTCGTGACCCTGGCGGTGTACGGCCAGTCCGGCAACTTCAACCTGGCGGGCTGAGGGCATGGCGTCGAGACGGGGACAACGCGGGCTGCACCCGTTGTGGTGGACGGCGATCACCTTCGTCGTCATCGCGGCGTTCGTCCTCTTCTGCACGGCGGCGTTCTCCGGAACCTTCTCCTCGTTCGTTCCCGTCACCGTGACCGCTGACCGTGCGGGACTGGTGATGGAGCCCGGCGCCAAGGTCAAGGTACGCGGTGTGCAGGTCGGGCGCGTCGCTGCGGTGCGCGGTGGAAGTCGTCCGGTGAACCTGAGTCTGGAGCTGTATCCCGAACAGGCGCAACGGATCCCGGAGAACGTCGAGGCGCAGATCCGGGCGACGACGGCCTTCGGCGCCAAGTACGTCGATCTTGTCTATCCCGAACATCCCAGCCCCCGGCATCTTCGCGCGGGTGCGGTGCTGCCCGCCCGCAATGTGAGTACCGAGGTGAACACGGTGCTTCAGAATGTCGTCGCGGTGCTGGACCGGATCGACCCGCCGAAACTCAACGCCGTGCTGACCGCGTTCGCCGACGGTGTGCGGGGCCAGGGCGAGCGCATCGGCGAGGCCACCGCCGACGG
This sequence comes from uncultured Mycobacterium sp., assembly GCA_964579685.1. Taxonomy (GTDB): domain Bacteria; phylum Actinomycetota; class Actinomycetes; order Mycobacteriales; family Mycobacteriaceae; genus Mycobacterium. The sequence continues at coordinate 7,559 of CAZOIX010000096.1, read as the reverse complement.
CTATCAGGTGCTGCGCGCGGTCAACGATCGCGCCGACACCCTCCATGAGGACTGGCGCGCCCTCGGAGGTTTCGCCGACACGTACGCAGCGGCGGCCGACGACATCGTCGCGATCTTGGCCGCCGCATCGGTCACCAGCACCACGATCACGTACCGGTCAGCGGACCTGGATGCCTTGCTGCTCGGCACGACTGGGCTCTCCCGGATCGGTGTCGAGGTGCTCGGCGCCAGCCACGACAGCCTCATCCGCGCCGTCAACGCCACCCTCCCGACCACGGACCTGCTGGACGAATACCACCCCGTGTTCACGTGCATGCTGATGGGAGCGACGTGGGCGCTGGACAACGGTGCCCGCAAGAATCTCGGGGGTAACGGCCGCACCGTGGTCCTCGACAGTGCGGTGCTGTTCGGCGACGACCCGTATCGCTATCCCAACCACCTGCCGGTGGTGGCGGCCAAGGGCGGTCCCGGAGGCAAGCCCAGCTGTGGATCGCTGCCCGATGCGACCAAGAACTTCCCCATCCGACAACTCATCACGAACACCGGGTGGGGCACGGGACTGGACATCCGGCCCAACCCGGGCATCGGTCATCCGTGGTTTGTCAACTTCTTCCCATGGACCCGGGCGGTGCGCGACGGACCGTACGTGCTTGGCAGCGGCCCGCCCGCGATCGGCCCGGTGCCCTATCCCGGCGCCCCGCCGTACGGCGCGCCGATGTACGGCCCCGGTGGTGTCCCGTTGTGGCCCGGCGTCCCGCCGGCGCCCGGCGGAGGGGCGCAGCCGTGAGAGACAACCTGGCAGGCGCGGTGTGGCGGCTGGCGATCTTCGTGGTGGTCTGCTCGCTGGCCACCTTCACCACGCTGATGCTGTTCGCGCAGTTGCGCTTTCAGGACGAACACCGCTATCTGGCGGAGTTCACCAACGTCACCGGGCTGGAGAGCGGCAACTTCGTCCGCATCGGCGGCGTGGAGGTGGGCAAGGTCAAGGACATCACCATTCGCCGCGACGCCGTGGCCGTGGTGGCGTTCTCCGCCGATGACAGCGTCGAACTCACCGACGCCACCCAGGCCGCGATCCGATACGACAACCTCATCGGTGGCCGCTACCTCGAACTGCTGGAGGGCTCCGACACCGGCGAAACAGCGGCACGGCCGCTGGAGCCGGGGCAGACCATCCCGGTGAGCCGCACCCAACCTGCGCTGGACCTCGACTCGTTGATGGGCGGTTTCCGTCCGCTGTTGCGCGCGCTCGATCCCGAACAGGTGAACGCGCTTTCGGGTCAGCTGATTTCGGTGTTTCAAGGACAGGGCGCGACGATCGGCTCGTTCCTGGCCGAGACCGGATCCTTCACGGCCACGCTTGCCGACCGCGACGCGCTCGTCGGCGACTTGATCACCAACCTGGACACGGTGCTCGGCACGCTCGATGAGCAGGCCGGTCAGGTCGACACGGCCGTAGGGTCGCTGTCGGAACTGGTGGCGGGGTTGTCGGCGAGCCGGGAGGAATTCTCCGACGGGCTGGCACGCGTCAGCACCAGCGCGGCCGAGCTGGCCGCGGCGACCGACGACGTGCGAAGGCCGCTGCCCGAGGTCGTGGCCCAATTGGACCGCACCGCGGCCATCGTGGCGGGCGATCACGAATACGTCGACGACCTGCTGAACACCCTGCCCGACGCGTATCAGGTGCTGGCCAGGCAGGGCCTCTACGGCGACTACTTCAGCTTCTATCTCTGCGATGCGGTGCTGAAGCTGAACGGCAAAGGGGGACAACCGGTGTACGTCAAGCTGGCCGGGCAGTCGACCGGACGGTGCGCGCCACGATGAGGTCGCTGAGCGAGCACAAGGTTGCGGTGATTCCCGTGATGGGCTTTGTCGTGACCGCCGCAGTGGTGGTGGCTGCCCTGAACTACGAGAAGCTGCCCCTGATCGGTGGGGCAGATCGGTATTCGGCACAGTTCACCGACGCCAGCGGCCTGAGGTCGGGCGCCGATGTACAGGTGTCGGGGCTCCCGGTCGGCGAGGTGTCCAGCGTGGAGCTACACGGTGCGGTTGCCGTGGTGACCTTCAGCATCGACGACGACGTCTTTCTCGGCGACCGCACCGAGGCCAGCGTCAAGACCAAAAGCGTCCTTGGCGCAAAGGTCCTCGAAATCACCCCGCGCGGGGAAGCGCCACTCGCTGAGGCGATTCCGGTGTCACGTACCACACCCGCCTACCAGCTGCCCGAGGCGCTGGGGGACCTGGCCGAGACGGTGAGCGGGTTGGACACCGTCCGGCTCAACGAGTCGCTGCAGACCCTCGCCGACACCTTCCGTGACACCCCGCCACAGCTACGGCTGGCGGTGGCGGGCGTCTCCCGGTTCTCGAAGTCGTTGAACGAACGCGACGAACAGTTGCGTTCGCTGCTGGTGCATGCCAACCGGGTGACCGGCGTGCTTGCGGACAACACCGAGCAGATCGTGCGGCTGGTCGGTGACACGGACGCGTTGCTGGCCGCGATGCGGCAGCGCAGCGCTGCGCTGGATCAGCTGAGCGCCAACGTCTCTGCGATAAGCCGGCAGGTGTCGGCGCTGATCGAGGAGAACCGTGCCGAGCTGCGGCCCGCGCTGGACGAGCTCAATGCGGTGCTGACCATCGTCGACAACCGCAAGCAGCGGGTGCAGAAGTCGATCGAGATGCTCAACGCCTACGCCATGTCGCTGGGCGAAGCCGTGTCCTCGGGCCCGTTTTTCAACGCCTATGTCGCCAATTTGCTGCCAGGGCAATTCGTGCAGCCGTTCATCGATGCCGCGTTCTCCGACCTCGGCCTCGACCCCGCGGTATTGCTCCCATCCGAGTTGAGCGACCCCCAGACCGGTCAGCCGGGCACGCCGGCACTGCCGTCGCCGTTCCCGCGCACCGGGCAGGGCGGGGAACCGCATCTGACCCTGCCCGACGCGATCACCGGCAAACCGGGCGACCCGCGGTATCCCTACCGTGAGCCGCCGCCCGCCCCGCCGCCCGGCGGACCGCCGCCGGGTCCGCCCGCCCCGGGACCGGGAGGGACGCCGTGAGAAGTCGGATGAGTCGGTCGGTACTGGCCGTCGCTCTGGGCGTGCTGCTGATCGCCGGCGTGGTGACCGTCGTCCGCACCTCCGGAATCGCTCACCGCACCACGCTGACAGCCTATTTCGACAACAGCAACGGCATCTATCCGGGCGACGACGTGCTGATCGCCGGGGTGCCGGTCGGCAAAATCGACGCCATCGTTCACGAACCTTCGCGCGCCAGGATCACCTTCTGGGTCGACGATCGGTACCCCGTGCCCGTGGACGTGCGCGCGGCGATCCTGTCGCCACAGCTGATCACGTCGCGGGCGATCCAGCTCGTCCCGCCCTACACCGACGGCCCACGCCTCGGCGACGGCGCCGTGATCGACCGGGACCGCACGGCGGTGCCGGTCGAATGGGACGACTTCCGTGAACAGTTCGAGAAGCTCGCCGCGAGCCTGCAACCGACCAGCCCGGGTGGTACCAGCCCGCTCGGCGCGTTCATCAACACCTCGGCGGAGAACCTGCGGGGTCAGGGCACCCAGATCCGGCAGACCATCATTGAGCTTTCCCAAGCCTTTTCGGCTCTCGGCGACCACAGCGACGACCTCTACTCATCGATCGACAACATGTCGATCCTGGTGTCGGCGCTGCGCGGCAGCACGGATCTGATGCGGGAGCTCAACACCAACCTCGCCGCGGTGAGCGCACTGTTCGCCAACGATCGCGACGAGGTCGGCACCATGCTGGCCGAGCTGGACGCGGCCGCCACCAATGTGCGCGACTTCGTCCGCGACAACCGCGACGCCGTCGGCACCGCGGGCGACAAGCTGGCCGGCATCTCCCAGGCACTGGTCGACAGTCTCGATGACATCAAGCAGACGCTGCACGTCGCCCCGACCGCGGTGCAGAACCTCAACAACATCTACGAACCGGCGCATGCGTCGCTCACCGGTGTCGCCGCGGTCAACAACTTCTCCAACCCGTTGCAGTTCATCTGCGGGGCGGTGCAGGCCGCGTCGCGGCTCGGCGCCGAGCAATCGGCGAAACTGTGCGTGCAGTACCTCGCGCCGATTCTGAAGAACCGCCAGTACAACTTCCTACCGTTCGGGATGAACCTGGTGGCAAATGCCCAGGCGCGGCCCAATGAGGTGACCTACAGCGAAGACTGGATGCGCCCCGACTTCGTCCCACCGGCGGCCATCGACCCCGCAGCGGGCCTGCCAGGGATGATGCTGCCGCAGGAGGGCGACCGGTGATAGCTCCCACGTCGGTGCCGGTACGGTCAAAACGCCTGCTGTACAGGGCGATCGCGGTCTTGGCTGCGGTCAGTGTGGTGAGTGGGTGCGGCTGGCGCGGCCTGAACTCGTTGCCGCTTCCGGGCACCGACGGCCGCGGGCCGGGGTCGTTCGTGGTGACCGCGCAGCTTCCCAATGTGACTAATATCCAACAGAACTCGCGTGTCCGCGTCGGCGACGTCGCCGTCGGCACCGTCACGAAGATCGAGCGGCAGGGGTGGCATGCGCTGGTGACCATGCGGTTGGATGGCGACGTCCAGCTCCCCGCCAACGCCACCGCCACCGTGGGGCAGACCAGCCTGCTCGGGGCGTTGCACATCGAGCTGGCCGCCCCCACCGATACGCCGCCATCCGGCGAGCTGCGCGACGGGGACCTGATCCCGCTGGCGAACGCATCGAGCTATCCCACCACCGAGCAGACGCTGGCAGCGTTGTCGATGCTGCTCAACGGGGGTGGGCTGGGCCAGATCAACGACATCACGGCGGCCTTTTCCACCGCATACGCCGGGCGTGAGGCTGATGTGCGCGGATTCATCGAGGAGTTGAACCGGTTCGCCACCAACCTGGACGACCAGACGGGTGACATCATCGCCGCGGGCGAGAGCCTCGACAGCCTGGTCGGTCGGCTGGCGGCGCAGAAGCCGGTGCTGCGCGACGCACTGCAGAAGATTCCGCAGGCCTTGGAGGTGCTCGACGCAGACCGCGACGACCTGGTCGAGTCCGTCGACCGGCTGGGCCTGTTCTCCGCGGTCTCCGCCGATGTCGTTCGGCAGAGCAAGGATTCGCTGGTGGCCGAGCTGGACGACCTCGGCCCGGTGCTGGCGTCACTGGCCGATGCGGGAGGGAGCCTGACACGGTCGTTGAGCCTGCTGACCACCTACCCGTGGGTGAAGGAGACGCTGCCGAACTGGATGCGCGGTGATTACGCCAACCTGACCGCCGTCATCGACCTCACTCTCGGCCGCATCGACACGTCGTTCTTCACCGGCACGCGGTGGGAGGGCGACCTGACCGAGCTGGAAATGCAGTGGGGCCGCACCATCGGTCAACTGCCCTCCCCGGCCACCGCGGGCAACCCGCTCGTCGTGCCCTACCGGTTGGACCAGGGGCCGTGACATGTTGACCAGGAGGATAAAGATCCAGTTGGCGGTGTTCGCCGTCGTCGCGCTGGTCGCGGGTGCCGTCATGGTGATCGGGTACTTCAAGGCACCCGCGACGTTGTTCGGGGTGGACCGTTACACGGTGACGGTCCAATTACGCCAGGCCGCAGGACTTTACGAGCGCGCGAACGTCACCTACCGGGGCACCGAGGTTGGCCATGTCGAGGCGGTGCGGCTCACCGACACCGGAGTCGACGCGGTGTTGTCGCTGCGGTCGAACGTGGCGATTCCGTCGGACCTCGATGCCGCGGTGCACAGTCAGTCCGCAGTGGGCGAGCAGTACATCGCGCTGACGCCCCGCGGCGAGGGTCCACCGCTGAAGAACGGCGACGTGATTCCCACGGATCGGACATCGGTGCCCCCCGATGTCAACGAGTTATTGAACGCGACGAACGTTGGCCTGGAAGCGATTCCCGGTGACAATCTGCAGACCGTCATCGACGAGGCGTACACGGCGATCGGCGGGTTGGGCCCGGAGATCCGGCGCTTCGTGCAGGCGTCCACCGAGCTGGCCATCGACGGCCGTGACCACCTCGACTCGCTGACCGCGTTGATCGACCGGTCAGCGCCGGTGCTCGACACCCAGACCGATACGGCGGGCGACGTCAGAGCGTGGGCCCGAAACATCGCCACTGTCACCGAATCGCTGCGCGCGCACGACTCGAACCTGGCCTCGGTGCTGCAGAACGGACCCGCGGCCACCGACGAGGCGCGCATGCTATTCGAGCGCCTCCGACCGACGCTGCCGATCGTCGCGGCGAACCTGGCCAGTGTCGCTGACGTGGCCGTCGTGTACCAGCCCGCCATCGAACAGTTACTTGTCGTTGTGCCACACAGTATTTCGACGGTACAAGGCCTGATATTGGCCAACCACGACACCAAGCAGGACTACACCGGATCGTACCTGGACTTCCACCTCAATCTGGGACTGCCGCCGACCTGTACCACCGGCTTCCTGCCGACCCAGCAACGTAGGGCGACCGCTCTGGTCGACTACCCCGACCGGCCGGACGGCGACATCTACTGCAGGGTGCCGCAGGACTCGCAGTGGAATGTGCGCGGCGTGCGTAACTACCCGTGTCTGACCCGGCCGGGAAAGCGCGCACCGACGGTGAAGTTGTGTGAAAGCGACGAGCAGTACGTGCCCCTCAACGAGGGCTTCAACTGGAAGGGCGACCCGAACGCCACACTGTCCGGCCAGGACATCCCGCAGCAACCACCACCGCCGCCACCGTTGGCTGTGGCCGAATACAACCCGGCCACAGGCCAATACGTCGGTCCCGACGGTCAGACCTACACCCAGTCGAACCTGGCGCACTCGTCTGGCGACCAAACCTGGCAGTCGATGCTGCTGCCTCCAGAACCCGGGAACTGACCGCACGACCAAACTATTGAGAATTCACATAGTGTGTGTTCTGATGCTAAGTGAATTGTGACTAGTGCAGGAGGAGCCATGACGAATCGCACCGTCGTTGCCGGGGTCGGCATGATCCCGTTCACGACGCCCAGTCGGTCCGAGCCCTATGACGTGATGGGCGCCAAGGCGGTCGGCGCGGCGCTCGCCGACGCCGGGGTGACCTATGACGAGATCGGCCAGGCCTATGCGGGCTACGTGTACGGGGATTCGACCTGTGGGCAGGCGGCGCTGTATCGGGCCGGGATGACGGGTATTCCCATCGTGAACGTCAACAACAACTGTTCGACGGGCTCGTCGGCGTTGTTCCTGGCGCGGCAGGCCATCGAGCACGGCGTCGCCGACGTGGTGCTCGCGGTGGGATTCGAGCAGATGCAGCGCGGCGCGCTCGGGGCGATGTACGCCGACCGTCCGACGCCGTTCGAGCGGTTCGACGATGTGGCCCACGCCGTGCTCGGAGAATCCGATGCGCCGTTCGCCCCGCAATATTTCGGCGGCGCGGGCCGCGAATACGCACAGCGGTACGGACTGGCGGACGACACCTACGCGCGCATCGCGGTCAAGGCGCGACAGCACGCGGCGAACAACCCGTACGCGGTGTTCCGCGACCCCGTCACGGTCGAGCAGGTATTGGACTCACCGAAGATCTTCCTCGAGC
>CAZOIX010000095.1:0-9382 GCA_964579685.1 uncultured Mycobacterium sp. | reverse complement strand
TGATCTCCGACGTACCCCCGGCGTTGGTCATCGCCCGGTTGCCGAGGTAGGACAGCGTCAGCGTAGGAGTCTGCCCGACGACCGCCGCAGAGCCGGCGAGTTCGAGGCCCAGCTCGGTCATCCGCTGGCCGGACTCGGCCAGCAGCAGCTTGGTGACGTTGCCCTCGGGACCGGGCTCGGACCCCGCGATCGCGCGGGTGATGCGGCGCAGATTGAGCAGCCTCAGCGTGTGGGTCTCGGCGATGACCTCACCCGCGCGGCGCAGGTAGTATGCGACCGTTTCGGCGGGGGCGTTGTCGAGCAGCTTGACGAGATCGTCGGCGGTGAACCCGGTGGCTCCGCCCGAACCGCCGCCGATCGAGACGCGTTCGTTGCCCAGTGTCGCCCGGGCCACCAGCCAGCCCTTGTTCACGTCGCCGACGACGTCGGAGTCGGGAACGAAGACATCGTCGAAGAACACCTCGTTGAAGTGCGCGTGACCGGTCAGACCCTTGAGCGGATTGACCGTCACGCCGGGGCCTTTCATATCGATCGCCATCATCGTCACGCCGGCGTGCTTGGGCGCGTCGGGATCGGTGCGCACGGTGGCCAGTCCCCACTGACACTGGTGCGCGAGGCTGGTCCATACCTTTTGGCCGGTGACGCGCCACCCACCGTCGACCTTCTTGGCCGAGGTGCGCACCGCGGCGGCATCGCTGCCCGCACCCGGTTCGGAGAACAGCTGGCACCACATCACCTGCCCACGCAACACCGGTTCGACCCAGCGCTCGCGCTGGTCGTCGGTGCCCGCTTGGGAGATCGTCAGCGTCACCCAGCCGGTGATGCCCATATCCGGCCGTTCGACGCCGCGGAATTCCTCCTCGATCACCAACTGCTCGAGCACGTCTGCGGCGCGGCCCCACGGCTTGGGCCAGTGGGGCACCAGGTATCCGGAGTCGACGAGAAAGTCACGCTGTTTGTCCGCGGGCAGACCCCGCAGCGTGGTGACGGCCTCGCGCGCCTGTTCGCGGTACTTCTCGGCCTCGTCGGGCAGGGTGAAGGAGGCGCCGTGCGCCTGGCCGCTGCGCTGGCCATCGACGATGTCGAGCAGCGGATCGCCTGCCTCCTGTGTCAAAGCGGCGAGGGTGCGGGCCCGGCGCAGGTACAGGTGTGCGTCGTGCTCCCAGGTGAAGCCGATCCCACCGTGGAGCTGGATGTTGTTCTGTGCGTTGAAGATCTGCGTCCGGATGGCATGTGATGCGGCCACCGCGGCGGCGAACCAGGCGGTGTCCAGGTCATCGGCGCGCGCCGCATCCCACGTCGCGGCGGTCGTCTCTTCCGCGTTGACGAGCATGTTCGCGGCGTGGTGTTTGACCGCCTGAAAGGTGCCGATGGTGCGGCCGAACTGCTCGCGCACCTTCGCGTAGGAGACCGCCATCTCCAGAGTCGCCCAGCTGACGCCGACGGCCTCGGCCGACGCCAGGATCCGGAACACGGTTCGCGCTCTGCGGGCGGCACCGCGCAGGACCCGGTCCTCGGTGACGGCCACACCGCGCAGCGCGACGGATCCGATGCTTCGGGTCGGGTCCAGCGACTCCAGCGCTGTGACGGTGACGCCGTCTGCGTTGCTGTCGACGACCACCACGTCCTCGCCCGCGATGATCACCAGGACATCGGCATCGGGCGCACCGAGGACGGCGGGACTCTCGCCAGTGACCACCAGATCGGAACCGATGGACACACTGCCCGAGAGGGCAAGGGCGCCAATGGTGGTGCCCGCCGCCAAATCTGGAAGCACTTGAGCGCGAAGGGAATTCGACGCACAGCGGTCGATGACCACCGCCGCGCCGACGCTCGGCAGGAACGGTCCGGGGCACAGTTCGTGGCCCTGCGCCTCCAACACCACCGCCAGTTCGGACAATCCGAAGCCCGATCCGCCGTGCTCCTCGGCGATGGCCAGGCCGGTCCATCCCAGGTCGGCGGCCGCGGTCCAGACGTCCGGGGGATGTGACGGGCCTCCTTCGAGGGTCGCGCGCGCGGCAGCGCGACTGTTCACCCGGTTGAGCTGGCCAAACACCGAATCGCCGAGGTCTGTGTGCTCTTCGGTGATGGCTAGGGCTGACTTACTCACGATGGAGGTCCTCATTCACGGTTGAGTTACGTTTGACGCACGTCAAGTAACGCTAACGCTATCCCGTACGCCCAGCTCAGAGTCTTGTGATCCAGCTCACAAATAACAGCCGTAGTGCGATCAGTGGACATCTGGCGAATGTTGTCGTTTGGAAACTCCCCTGCGGGGTACAGTCGCGCAATGTCACCTCAACCGGACACTCGGTACCCCGGACCGACTATGTGGACACGTGCCCGGTGGTTGCTGAAGGCCAGCCCCTCCGACCACATGCTGGCGATGAGCGTGGCGTCCGCGTCCCTCCCGGTCATCGGGAAACACCTTGAGCCGCTTGGAGCTCTCTCGGCGATGAGCGTCTGGGGCTACCGCCACCTTCCCGACTTTCTCGGCGCGACCGCGAAATCCTGGTTTAGCCCGGGTAACGCCGAGCTAAGGCGTTCCGAACGCGACAGCACGCACGCGGTGTCGCAGGCGGCGTTGCGCGGAATCGTCAACGCCAAGGATCTGGACATCGAGTGGCCGGCACCGGAGGGGGTGCCTCCGCTGTGGAAGCTGCGCGAGCATCGCCGTAGCGTGCACCGCACCTCGGTGCAGTACGGTCCGCGCCCGTCGCAACTGCTCGATGTGTGGCGCCGTGACGATCTGCCCGTCGAGCCGGCTCCTGTGTTCATCTTCGTGCCCGGGGGCGCCTGGGTGCACGGCAGCCGACTGCTGCAGGGCTATGCGCTGATGTCGCACCTGGCCGCACTCGGCTGGGTGTGCCTGTCCATCGACTACCGGGTGGCCCCGCACCACACCTGGCCATCGCACATCACCGACGTCAAGACGGCGATCGCATGGGCGCGCGCCAATGTCGACAAGTTCGGAGGCGACCGCAATTTCGTGACCATCGGCGGTACCTCGGCCGGTGGCCACCTGGCCGCCCTTGCCGGGCTGACCGGCAACGACCCCGAGATGGCCAGTGAACTGCCGGAGGGCTCGGACACGTCGGTTGATGCGGTGGTGGGCATCTACGGGCGCTACGACTGGGAGGATCGCTCCACGACCGAGCGCGCGCGCTTCGTCGACTTCCTCGAGCGGGTCGTGGTCAAGCGCAAGATCGCCAAGCATCCCGACATCTATCGCAAGGCATCGCCCATCGCACAGGTACACGCCGACGCACCGCCGTTCCTCGTCGTGCACGGCACGGGGGACAGTGTCATCCCCGTCGCGCAGGCCCGCAGCTTCGTCGAGCGGTTGCGCTCGGTGTCGCATTCGGTCGTCGGCTACGTCGAACTGCCGGGTGCCGGGCATGCGTTCGACATGATCGACGGTGCCCGCACCGGGTCGGCGTCGACGGCAATCGGACTGTTTCTCAACCAGATTCACCGGAGCCGATCGCTGATCGGGGCCAAGAAAGTTATATAGGCTCCTCCGGGTAGGAGGTGGCTCTTGAAGAGGCTTAGCGGCTGGGACGCTGTGCTGTTGTACAGCGAGACGCCGACTGTGCACATGCACACGCTGAAGCTGGCGGTGATCGATGTCTCCGAGCTGAAGGGTCGTCAATTCGGCATCGAGGAGTTCCGTCAGGTCATCCACGGTCGCCTCTACAAGCTCGACCCGTTCTGCTATCAACTCGTGGACATCCCGCTCAAGATGCATCACCCGATGTGGCGTGAGCATTGCGAGGTCGACCTCGAGTACCACGTCCGTCCGTATCGAGTCGACAGCCCAGGGGGCCGCCGCGAGCTCGACGACGCTGTCGGCCGCATCGCCAGCACGCCACTGGACCGCAGTCGGCCGTTGTGGGAGATGTACTTCATCGAGGGTTTGGCGAACGGACGGATCGCGGTCCTGGGCAAGATTCATCACGCCCTGGCCGACGGTGTCGCATCGGCCAACCTGCTCGCGCGCGGTATGGATCTGCAGAAGGGTCCGCAGTCCGATCGTGATTCCTACGCAACCGATCCCGCGCCGTCGCGCGGGGAACTGGTCCGCACCGCGTTCACCGACCACATGCGCCAGATCGGGCGGTTCCCCGGGGTCGTGGCCTACACCGCGAAGGGGCTGCGGCGCGTGCGCAAGAGCTCACGCAAACTGTCGCCGGAACTGACCCGGCCGTTCACCCCGCCGCCGTCGTTCATGAACCACCGGGTGGACGCGCAGCGCAGGTTCGCCACCGCCACGCTTGCACTCGCCGACGTGAAGGACACCGCCAAACATCTGAACGTCACGATCAACGACATGGTGCTGGCGATCTCGTCGGGTGCCCTGCGGCAGCTGTCGCTCAAGTACGACGGCAAGGCCGACCATCCGCTATTGGCTTCTGTCCCAGTGAGTTTCGATTTCTCCCAGGATCGTATCTCCGGTAACCGCTTCAGCGGTGTGATGATGGTGGTGCCGATCGAACTCGAGGATCCGCTGGAGCGGGTGCAGGCCGTGCACGACGCGGCGGTGAACGCCAAGGAGACTCATCACCTGATGGGTCCGGAACTCGTCAGCCGCTGGTCGGCCTACTTCCCGCCCGCCCCCGCCGAGCGGCTGTTTCACTGGCTGGCGGAGAAGGACGGCCAGAACAAGGTGCTCAACATTCCGATCTCGAACGTGCCCGGCCCGCGTGAACCCGGTCGCGTGGGCGGGGCACTGGTCACCGAGATCTACTCGGTCGGGCCACTCACCACGGGCAGCGGTCTGAACATCACGGTATGGAGCTACGTCGACCAGCTCAACATCTCGGTGCTGTCCGACGGGGCCACCTTGGCCGATGCGCACGAACTGACCGACGCGATGGTCGAGGCTTTCATCGAAATCCGTCGCGCCGCAGGACTTTCCGAGCAGCTGACGGTTATCGAAGCCGCGATGACCTGACGGCCTGCTCCGCGGCGCTCGTCGTGGCGGCCGGTACCGTGCGCTTGGCGTGCACCCAGGACAGGAATTCCTCGACGGCCCGGGCGGTGTAGTGCGCACGTGGCGATCCGTAGTAGAAGTCAAACGCGTGCTGGGCGTGCGGGATCTCCGCATAGGCGACAGTGGATGTGGAGACCTCGCGCAGTGCATCGGCGAACTCGCGCCCCTCGCCGACGGGGATGATCGAGTCGTCCTTGCCGTGCAAGATGAAAAACGGCGGTGCGTCGGGGTTTATCCGCCTGATCGAGGACGCGTCGAGGTAAGTCTGTCTACTCTGCGCGAACGGCTTTTTCACCACGAACTTCTGGAGGAAGGCGATGAATTCCTTTCGGCCGGAGCCGGAATGAGTGAACCAGTCGTAGCGACCATAGATCGGCACTGCCGCGGCGACGGAGGTGTCGGCGTCCTCGAACCCCGGCTGCCACGTCGGATCGTTGGGAGTCAGCGCGGCCAGCGACGACAGGTGTCCACCCGCTGAACCACCCGTCACGGCCACGAAGTCGGGATCACCGCCGTAGTCGGCGATGTTCTCCTTGATCCATGCCAGGGCGCGTTTGACGTCGACGATGTGGTCCGGCCAGGTGTGCTTCGGGCTCACGCGGTAGTCGATCGACAGGCACACCCAGCCACGCTCGGCCATGTGGCTCAGCAGGGCGTAGGACTGCGGGCGCCGCATGCCGATGGCCCACGCGCCGCCGGGCACCTGCAACAGCACGGGCGCCTTGGCGTCCCGGGGCAGATCGGCGCGGCGCCAGATGTCGGCCCGGTTCACCCGGCCGTGCGGGCCGTACTGCACCGTGCTGGCCTTCCCGACGTAGCGCCGCCGGATCAGCTCGTTGGGCCACACACCGACCCGGGTGCGACGACGCCGTGCCGGTTGCGACCGGCTGGCGATCTGCTCGTAGTCGACACCGAGCGCTTCGCGCAGCGGCTCCTCGAAATACGGCTGCGACGAGACATTGCGACGATGGATCAACCACAACAGAGCCCACGCGACGGCGGTGAGTGCCAGCGCGAGTCGGCCACGCGCCCCGCGGAAGTCGCCACGCAGCCCGCGGCGCAGCGCGTCGAGCATCGAGACGCCCATGTACACCGGCGACATCTCCGACGTCGGCCAGCCGAACGCGAACACCGGGATGGTGACGTAGCCCTCTCGGGCGATGGGCGCAACGCCGTTGGCGGCGTTGACGAGTTCTGCGACCGCGCGCAGCAACGGGTAGCGACGCTTACTCATCGAGGACCGTGATAGCCGCGGAGCTGCCATTCAAAACCAGATCAGCCGAGCACCGGGAGCCGGCGCTCGCCTGCCAGTTCGTCCAGCGCCCGCTGCATCACATGACGCACATGCGCGTCGACCTCGTCGATGTCGGGGTCCTCGCCGAATTCGGCGACGAGATCGATCGGCGGCAACACCTTCATCACGATCTTGGACGGCAGCGGAATATTGGGTGGAACCACCAGGGACAGTCCGAAGGGGAAACCGAAGGACACCGGCACGATCTTGGTGCGGGCCAGGCGGGCGATGGGCCCCAGGCGCTCGGCCAGCCAGGTGCCCCGGGTGAGGAAGATCTGGGTCTCCTGGCCGCCGATGCCGACCGCGGGGACGATGGGCACCCCGGCGTTCTGCGCGGCCTTCACATAGCCGGTGCGGCCGCCGAAGTCGATCACGTTCTCGGTGAACGTCGGCCGGTACACGTCGTAGTCCCCGCCCGGGAACACCACGACGAGGCCGCCGGAACGCAGCGCCTCATCAGCGTTCGCGTGATTGGCGCTGATGTAGCCGATCTTCTTGAAGAACTCGCCCGTCGGGCCCACCGACAACATGTCGTGGCTCAGCGTGTACAGCGGGCGGTCGTAGCCGTGGAAGTCGTAGAAGTCGGCCGCGAGAATCGGTACGTCCATCGGCAACATGCCGCCGGAGTGGTTGCAGACCAGCAAGGCACCGCCGGGTGGCATGTTCTCCAGCCCCCGGACCTCCGACCGGAAGTAGCGCTTGAGGAAGGGGCGACAGATTCCCATGACACGCTCGGTCAGGCCCGGATCCCACTTGGTGAGCTCCGATGGTTCGTTGTCGGTCACGGGACGTCCCCTAGCGTCAAATTGAAACGTGTTCTAGTTTACCCTGCGGCCCCACGGGCTACCTACTCGATCATGCACGGCCGCGAACCACTTGCGGGTCGGTACGAATTGCGAGGGGTTCTGGGTACCGGCGGGATGGCCGAGGTCCACGACGGGTGGGATACCCGGCTGAACCGGGCGGTAGCCATCAAGCTGCTCTATCCGGCCGCTAGCGCGGACGCGGACGCACGTGGACGATTCGAGGCGGAGGCGCGCGCCGCCGCCTGTCTCAACCATCCCAACATTGTGGCGGTGCACGACTACGGCGAGCACAACGGCTTCCCGTTCATCGTGATGGAGCGGCTACCGGGACGGACACTGGGCGACGAGATCGCGATGGGCCCGATGGCACCGCATCGGGTGCGGGCAATGCTCGACGACGTGCTTGACGCGCTCGCCACCGCCCACGCGGCGGGTGTGCTGCATCGCGACATCAAGCCCGGGAACGTCCTGATCGCCCAGAACGGCACCATGAAGGTGGCGGACTTCGGAATAGCCAAGACTGCCGAAACCGCTCATACCGCGACCGGTCAGATCGTCGGGACGATGGCCTACATGAGTCCCAGGAGGGTGGCGGGTGCACCGGCGTCGATCGAAGATGACCTGTACGCCGCAGGTGTCGTGGCGCACGAAGCGCTCTGCGGTCGGCGCCCGTTTCCTCATGAAACCCCGGCGTCACTGATACGGGCAATTTTGGACGATCCTCCGCCACCGATCGAGGCAGTCAGGCCCGACGTCGACGCCAACCTCGCGGCGGCGATCAATCGCGCGATGGCTCCCGAGGGCAGCGGAGTGAATTTCCGCAGCGCCGTCGAGATGCGGGCGGCTCTCGCAGGCGCCGTGCCGCCGGTGCGGCCGGCCACCAAGGTGCTCCCACCACCGGTGGTGCCGTCGGGCGACTACCTGGCGCCGTCGGCCAACTACTTCGTGCCCGCGCGCCCCGACCGCAAGCCGATGACCCGTCGCAGCAAGGTCCTTCTCGCCGCGGCGGCAGTCATCGGGCTCCTGGTTGCCATCTTCGCCTTGGTGCTCGACCCGTCGTCGACCACGCAGCCTCCGCAACCGGTGAGCAGCAGCTCCGCTGTGCCGCCCCCGCCGCCGCTCAGTTCACCGCCCTCTCCATCGCCGGCCCCCGTTCCGGTGGCCGACGAACCGCAGCCTGCGCCACAGAAGAAGCCCGAGGGCCGGGGCAACGGGAACGGCAACGGCAGGGGCAACGGCAACAAGAAGAACTGACGTCGGGTCAGCAGCCGTCTGGCGGCCGTTACGATCAGCCGCGTGACTGACAACAGCGAACCAGCAGTCCTGGTCGAGCAGCGCGACCGGATCCTGATCATCACCATCAACCGGCCGCAGGCCAGAAACGCCGTGAATGCCGAGGTGAGCCGTGGGCTCGCCGATGCGATGGACCGCCTTGACGGCGAGGCCGGGCTGTCGGTGGGCGTGCTGACCGGTGCCGGAGGATCCTTCTCCGCGGGGATGGACCTCAAGGCCTTCGCGCGTGGCGAGAATGTCGTGGTCGAGGGCCGCGGCATGGGATTCACGGAGCGGCCGCCCGCCAAGCCGCTGATTGCGGCCGTAGAGGGCTATTGCCTGGCGGGTGGATGTGAACTCGCGCTGGCCACCGATCTGATCGTGGCCTCCAAGGAATCGGCGTTCGGGATCCCCGAGGTCAAGCGCGGGCTGGTGGCCGGCGGCGGCGGACTGCTCCGGCTTCCGCTGCGCATCCCGCCCGCCGTTGCGATGGAGCTGGCGTTGACCGGCGAGAATCTGCCCGCCGCGCGGGCGAAGGAACTCGGCCTCGTCAATGTGCTCGCAGAGCCCGGGCAGGCGCTGGACGCGGCGATCGAACTGGCCGAGAAGATCACCGCCAACGGGCCGCTGGCTGTCGCGGCGACAAAGCGGATCATCGTCGAGTCGCGCGGATGGAGTCCCGAGGAGATGTGGCGCGAACAGACCGCTGTCTTGGCGCCGGTCTTCATGTCCAACGACGCCAAGGAAGGTGCGATCGCGTTCGCCGAGAAGCGGCCGCCGAAGTGGACGGGCACCTGACCGAGGGCGTCGGGGCGCGGGTCAACGAGGCGCAGGACAGCTGACGACGACCTGCCACGGATCATCGACGGCGAGTGCGATGCGGCCCAACCGTGTCGCGTAGTGCACCGTCGTGCCGTAGTCGTCGACCCAACTGCGCGCCCGCATCGTGAACCGCCACAGCCGGTGCTCGACCGTCACGCCGATCGCCCCGTGCAACTGGTGTGCGATCGTGGTCAC
>CAZOIX010000094.1:1543-9402 GCA_964579685.1 uncultured Mycobacterium sp. | reverse complement strand
GGCCAGCGCCCGGGCGTACGCCTCGGTCACCTGCCCGACGGCACAGTCGACACTGGCCCGCGCGATGCCGTCGACCGCCCGAATGTCACCGAGCCTCACCGCGTCGAGCAGGGCCCGCAACACGACCGCCGCCTGCCCGCCGCGCTCGGCGCTGCGCGCCGCGTCACGCGCCGCGGCGATCGCGCCATGCTTGTCACCCCGCGCTGAGATCGTCCACGCTCGTGCCAACGCGAGTTCGGGCGCGAACAACATCGACTTCAATCCGTGCCGAGACTCTGCCCGGGACAACACCTTTCCCGCCTCGACCGTGGCGCCCTGCTGGCCGAGCGCCTGCGCCAGCAGCATCAACGCCAGTGGGCCCCATGAGTAGCCGGTCGGGGCCAATGCGTCGGCCGCCCTGCGCAACAACCGCACCGCCGACTCGAGCTCACCCTTCGCGATCAGCACGTCTGCCACCAGCACCTCCCCGATGGCACGTCCGGGCTGCTGCAGTTGAGCGAAATCGGTGAGCTGCTGGCCCAATTCGTGGGCGCTGTCCAGCTCACCCGCCATCATCAGTGCCGTCGTCTGGCCGAATCCGCTGGTGAACCGAAGCAGCCCCGGATGTCCCGCAGCGATGGCCCGTTCGGCGAATGCGTCGACGTCGGTGAACCGTCCCATGCGCGCCGAACTCAAGGCCGCCGCGGCGGCCGCCCACCCGACCGCGGTGTCGTCGGCCGACGGTGACGCCAGGACCTTGTCGGCGATCTCAAGTGCGCGGGCCGGGCGGCCTGCGTTCATGGCGAACGTCGCAGACAACGCATCGAGAGTGGTCTGCGCGGCAGGCGAGGACACCTTGTTCCGCGTCGCTTTCAGGAAGGCCGTGGCCCGTTCGGGCTCCGACAGCATCCAGAATTGGTTGGCCGCCGTCGGCAGCGCCCATGCCATCAAGTCGGTTTCCGCCAGTGTGGACGGATCTACCTGAGCCAGCACAGAATCAGCGTCGCGGCCGCGGCCCTGCCATGCCAGGGCGTAGGCGAGCGTCAGTTGTGCGGGCAAGCCCGCCGCGCGCTCCACCGCGGCCCGGCCGAGCCGCTCCGACAGCACCAGGTCGCCCAGCCGCAGTGCCTCACTGGCCGCGGTCACGATCTCTGCAGTCGGTTGCGCGCGGTCGCTATCCAATGCCAGCACCGCCAACCGAAGCATGGCCACCACATCCCGCCGCGGTGCGGTGCCGAGTCGTTCGACCAGATCCGTTCGCAGTCGGCGCAATTCCGGCCCACCCAATGCGTCGCGCACTGCGTCGACGAACAGCGGATGAGCGGGTCGGACCAGGTCATCCTCGATGTCGATGGTGCCCGCGGACTGCGCCTCGGCGACGGCGTCGACGCCGACCAGGTCGGACACCTCTGCAAGCGGTAGCGGGTCGTCGACGGCCAGGTACTCCAGCACGCGTCGCGCGGAGGCGGGCAACGTCGCAACGAACTCGCCGACCAAGGCGGTCAGCCGGTTGTCGCCATGACCGGGCGGATCGAGGTCGATCCGGTCCAGCAGGTCGTCCTCCCACAGCGCCGAGATCTCTTCGGCCACAGCCCCGTTGGTTGCGACCGTGACGATCAGCGAGACGGTTCCGCTCACCGCCAACTGGTACACCAGGGCCGCCGACAACTTGTCCAGCAAGTGCGCGTCGTCGACCACGAGCAGCCGTCCGTCGCCGAGCGTCGCGCGTGCCGTGCGCAGCACCTCGGCGGTCTTACCGGTGTCGGGGACATCGATCAGGTGGCTGAATGCGGCGAACGGAATCGCGGCCGACGGTGTCGTCGCGGTGACCCAGTCCACGCGGTCGAACTGTGCGCCCAGGCGGTCGACAGCGGCGCGCGCGAGCGTGGTCTTGCCGACTCCGGCGGGGCCGATGATCACCGTCCCGGTCCGCGCAGGCCAACCGGCTTCCAGCGTTTCCAGTGCCGGTTCAAGCGGAACGGTCACCCACGCAACTGGCACGGCCGGAGTCTATGGCTAGGTTGTGCTCGTGTCCCCGAAAAGCTCCGTCGACCCTGACCGCGAATGGGCGGTGTGCGTCTACTGTGCGTCGGGGCCGACGCATCCGGAGCTGCTGGCGCTCGCCGAACAGGTCGGTTCCGCGATCGCGGAGCGCGGCTGGACGCTGGTGTCGGGCGGCGGGAACGTCTCGGCGATGGGTGCGCTGGCCAGCGCCGCCCGCATGCGCGGGGGTCACACCGTCGGTGTGATCCCCAAGGCGCTGCTGCATCGCGAGGTCGCTGACGTCGACGCCGACGAGCTCGTCGTCACCGACACCATGCGGATGCGCAAACAGGTGATGGAGGAGCGCGCCGACGCGTTCATCGCCCTGCCCGGGGGCATCGGCACGCTCGAAGAGTTCTTCGAAGCGTGGACGGCCGGCTACCTGGGTATGCACGACAAGCCGGTGGTGATGCTCGACCCGTTCGGGCACTACACCGGTTTGCTTACGTGGCTGCACAGCCTCAGGGACAGCGGCTACGTCGCCAAGGGGGCGCTGGACCTACTGGTGGTCGTCGACGACGTCGGCGCTGCTCTCGGCGCCTGCGAACCGCGCGGTGATCGTCCTCACCCGCGCCGATAGGGTGTGTTCTGCAGACGAACACCGGAGGGATCCACCGCATGACCGATACGAAATCCGGCGTCAGGCGCAGCGTCGGACTGCTTGACATCGCCCGCCGACTGCCGGGCCTGTTGCTGGACGCGCCCGTGATGGTTCGTGGCGCGCTCACCGGGTTCATGGCGCGGCCCACGGCCAAGACGTCGATCGGCAAGGTCTTCCAGGACCGAGCCGCGCGCTACGGGGATCGGGTGTTCCTGCGCTTCGAGGATCAGCAGCTCACCTATCGGCAGGCCAATGAGACGGCTAACCGCTACGCCGCAGTGCTGGCCGCACGCGGCGTCGGGCACGGAGACGCCGTCGGCGTCATGCTGCGCAACTCACCGCGGGCGGTGTTGCTCATGCTGGCCGTGGTCAAGTGCGGCGCCATCGCGGGTATGGTCAACTATCACCAGCGTGGCGATGTGCTGGCCCACAGCATCGGACTCCTCGATGCCAAGGCCATGGTCGCCGAAACCGATCTGATCGAGCCGATCACCGAGAGCGGCGCGGATACCACCGGGCTGATGACCCTCGACGAGCTGGACCGCCTGGCCGCCACCGCCCCGACGCAGGACCCGGCGACGACGGCGGCGGTGCTGGCCAAGGACAAGGCGTTCTACATCTTCACGTCGGGCACGACGGGGATGCCGAAGGCCAGTGTGATGACGCACTACCGGTGGCTGCGCGCGCTGGCCGGCTTCGGCGGCCTGGGCCTGCGACTGCACAGCGAGGACGTGCTGTACTGCTGCCTGCCGCTCTATCACAACAACGCGCTGACGGTCGCCGTCGGCTCGACGGTCAACGCGGGCGCGACCCTGGCGCTCGGGAAATCGTTCTCCGCGTCGAAGTTCTGGGACGACGTCATCTCTTACGAGGCGACGGCCTTCATCTACATCGGCGAGGTCTGTGCCTATCTGCTCAACCAGCCGCCCAAGGACGCCGACCGCAAACACAAGGTCCGGGTGATCATCGGAAACGGCCTGCGGCCCGCGATCTGGGACGACTTCACCAAGCGGTTCGGCATCCCGCGGGTGTGTGAGTTCTACGGGGCCAGCGAGGGCAACACCGCATTCGTCAACGTGCTCAATATCGACAAATCGACCGGGATCTGCCCGACTCCCGTGGCGTTTGTTGAGTACGACGCCGAAACCGGCGATCCGGTGCGTGACGACAACGGCCGCGTCCGCAAGGTGAAGACCGGCGAGCCGGGTCTGCTGCTGTCGAAGGTGAGTAATTTCCAGCCGTTCGACGGCTACACCGACGCGAAGGCCAGCGAGAAGAAGCTCGTCCGCGATGCGTTCAAGGAAGGCGACGTCTGGTTCAACACCGGCGACTTGATGCGGTCGCAGGGTTTCGGGCATGCCGCGTTCACCGACCGGCTCGGCGACACCTTCCGGTGGAAGGGCGAGAACGTCGCGACAACCGAGGTCGAGGCCGCGGTGTCGAGGGATCCACAGGTCGAGGAGGCCACCGTGTTCGGCGTGGAGGTCGACGGGGCGGGCGGCCGCGCGGGCATGGCGGCGATCCAGCTCAAGGAGGGCGAAAAGTTCGACGGCAAGGCCCTGGCGAAGGCGGTCTATGAGCGTCTGCCCGGCTACGCGGTGCCGTTGTTCGTCCGGGTGGTGTCCGAACTCGCTCACACTTCGACGTTCAAGAGCCAGAAGGTGGATCTGCGGAAACAGGGTTACGGCGGGCAGTCGGGTGAAGGCGACGACGAGGCTGACAAGATCGAGGACCCCATCTACGTTCTCTCCGGTCGCGATGAAGGCTATGTCGAGTTCTATGACGCGTACCCCGAAGAGGTCGCCGCGGGTAAGAAGCCCAAGAACTAGCGCCCGTAGCCTGGAGGGCGTGCAGTCGACGTTTCTGGGCCGCCCCGTGGCCAGTGATCGCGCGCTGATCATGGCGATCGTCAACCGCACGCCGGATTCCTTTTACGACCGCGGCGCCACCTTCACCGATGAGGCCGCCAAGGCAGCCGCGCACCGCGTGGTCGAAGACGGTGCCGATGTGGTCGACGTGGGCGGAGTCAAGGCCGGGCCCGGCAGTTCAGTCGACGTCGACGAGGAGATCGCCCGCGTCGTGCCGTTCATCGAATGGCTTCGCGACACCTATCCTGACCAGCTGATCAGTGTCGACACCTGGCGTGCAACGGTGGCCAAACAGGCGTGTGCCGCCGGCGCGGACCTGATCAACGACACCTGGGGCGGCCATGACCCCGCGCTGCCGGAGGTCGCCGCGGAGTTCGGCGCCGGGCTGGTCTGCTCACACACCGGCGGCGCCGTGCCGCGCACCCGCCCGTTCCGGGTCAATTACGGCATCTCCGAGCGCGGGGTGGTCGACGACGTCATCGCCGAGGTCACCGCGGCGGCGCAGCGTGCGGTCGCCTCCGGAGTGGCGCGGGATGCGGTGTTGATCGATCCGACTCACGATTTCGGCAAAAATACTTATCACGGTCTTAGTTTGTTGCGCCATGTAAAAGACCTTGTAAAAACTGGATGGCCGGTCCTGATGGCACTCAGCAACAAAGATTTCGTCGGGGAAACTCTGGGTGTGGACCTGACCGAACGCTTGGAAGGCACGCTGGCGGCGACCGCACTGGCCGCCGCCGACGGCGCCGCCATGTTCCGAGTGCACGAGGTGGGGCCCACACGGCGCGTACTGGAGATGGTCGCGTCGATCCAGGGGACGCGTCCACCGACGCGCACAGTGAGGGGACTGGCATGACTGTGTTGATACAGCCAACGGAGCTGGCCGCCGCAGATATCGCAAAACACCCGTGGCTGGCCGACAACAGCTGGAGCCGGCCCATGTGGACGATCGCAGAACTCGAGGCGGCCAAGGCCGGCCGCACCATCTCCGTCGTGCTGCCCGCCCTGAATGAGGAAGAGACGGTCGCGGGCGTCATCGAGACCATCTCACCCCTGCTCGGTGGCCTGGTCGACGAACTGATCGTGCTGGACTCCGGGTCGACCGACGACACCGAGATCCGCGCACTCGCCGCAGGTGCCAGGGTGGTCAGCCGCGAAGTCGCGCTGCCCGAAGTCGCCCCGCAGCCAGGCAAGGGTGAGGTGTTGTGGCGGTCGCTGGCCGTGACGACCGGCGACATCGTCGTCTTCGTCGACTCAGACCTGATCGATCCCGACCCGATGTTCGTGCCCAGGTTGGTGGGGCCGCTGCTGACGGCCGACGGGGTGCACCTGGTGAAGGGGTTCTACCGGCGGCCGTTGAAGGTCAGCGGCAGTGAGGACGCCAATGGCGGGGGCCGCGTCACCGAGCTGGTCGCCAGGCCTCTGCTCGCCGCGCTTCGGCCGGAGCTGACGTGTCTGCTGCAGCCGTTGGGCGGCGAATACGCCGGCACGCGTGAACTGCTCACCTCGGTGCCGTTCGCGCCGGGTTACGGCGTCGAGATCGGCCTGCTCGTCGACACCTACGACCGCCTCGGCCTGGAAGCGATCGCACAGGTCAACCTCGGTGTGCGCGAGCACCGCAATCGGCCGCTGACCGAGCTGGCAGCCATGAGCAGGCAGGTCATCGCGACCCTGTTCTCACGCTGTGGAGTGCCGGACTCCGGCGTGGGCCTGACCCAGTTCTTCGCCGACGGCGACGGTTTCACCCCCCGCACCTCGGAGGTGTCGCTGGTGGACCGTCCGCCGATGAAGAGCCTGCGGCCCCGTTCGTAGCGGCACGCCGACGCGCGGGTTGTCGGCGGCCTCCGGCAGTATCGAGGGCGTGACCCTGGTTCTGCTGTATCTGGTCGTGTTGGTACTCATCGCCATCGTGCTGTTCGCACTTGGCAGCGTGCTTTTCGGACGCGGCGAGACCTTGCCGCCGCTGCCGCGCGATACGACCGCCACCGTGTTGCCCGCATCCGGCGTCACCGGCGCCGACGTGGACGCGGTCAAGTTCAGCCAGACGCTGCGCGGCTACAAGACCAGCGAAGTGGACTGGGTGCTCGACAGGCTGGGTCAGGAGCTCGATCTGGTGCGCGGGCAACTGGCTGCCGTGCGCGCGGCGCACGGAATCGAAGACGACGGGGACCCCCACCGCGTCGAGGGCGGCGCACACGCGCTGCCGTCACCGCAGGCCGAGGGGGACACATGACCGCGGGAGACAACCGTCCCCGCTGCGCCTGGATCGACGAATCACGCTTGTCGCCAGACGATTTCGCCCTCTACCGGGACTACCACGACACCGAGTGGGGCCAGCCGCTACGGGATTCCGCGGCATTGTTCGAGCGGGTCACTCTCGAGGCGTTCCAGAGTGGCCTGTCCTGGCTGATCATCCTGCGCAAGCGAGAGAACTTCCGCCGCGCATTTCACCGGTTCGACATCGAGCGCATCGCACGCTACCGCGACCGTGACATCGCGAGGCTGATGGACGACGCGGGCATCGTGCGCAACCGCGCGAAGATCGAAGCCACCATCGCCAACGCCCGCGCGGTCGCCGATCTGGATGTGGACCTGTCGGAGTTGCTGTGGTCGTTCGCGCCGCCAGATAGGGCACAGAGGCCGCGGCCTGCGGCCATGGCCGACGTCCCGGCGGTCACCCCGGAGTCGACCGCGATGGCCAAGGAGCTGAAGCGCCGGGGCTTCCGGTTCGTCGGACCGACGACCGCCTACGCCTTGATGCAGGCGACCGGAATGGTCGACGACCACACCGCAGACTGCTGGGTGCCAGCGATAATTCAGTGACCGCCCAGGTGCCCTCTAGGTGGCCATCGCCGGGTCTTTGCACACTCCGCGCCGCGGATAGGGAACAATGGAGGCGATTCGTTAGGCCCACCGTGCGGGCTGGCTCATGTGGAGGGAGCACTCGATGGCGGCGATGAAGCCCCGGACCGGCGACGGTCCACTGGAAGCAACAAAGGAGGGGCGAGGCATCGTGATGCGGGTACCGCTGGAGGGCGGCGGACGTTTGGTCGTCGAACTCACGCCTGATGAAGCAGCGGCGCTCGGCGACGAACTCAAGGGCGTCACCGGCTAGTGCCGCGCATGCGCGCGAGGATCCATCCCTGGGAAGGCCAGAAATCCTAGGAAGTGACCTTCCGATAGATCTCCAGGGTCTGCTCGGCGATGTGCGCCCACGAGAACTCCTCGATACAGCGCTGCCGGCCCGCCAGGCCGTACTGCCGGGCCACCTCCGGGTCGGCCACCACCGCGTTGACCGCGTCGGCCAGTCGCGCCTCATAGGCCGCCCGATCGCTCGCGTCGTAATGCACCAGCGCGCCGGTATGGCC
>CAZOIX010000094.1:0-1533 GCA_964579685.1 uncultured Mycobacterium sp. | reverse complement strand
GAGCACCCGCGGCCGGTCGTCGGCGGCGATCATCTCCGGGATGCCGCCGACATCTGACGCCACCACCGCCGTCGCGCACGCCATGGCCTCCAAGTTCACGATCCCGAGGGGTTCGTACACCGATGGGCAGACGAAAACGGTTGCAGCTGAGAGTATTTCGCGGATCTTGCCGATCGCCATCATCTCGCGTACCCAGAACACGCCCGTGCGGCTGCGCGCCAGATCCTGAACGGCCTCGGTTACCTCGGCCGCGATTTCGGGGGTGTCCGGTGCGCCGGCGCAGAGCACCAGCTGGATCTCCGGCGCGAATCGGTGCGCGGCCGCGATCAGATGCGGGACGCCCTTCTGACGGGTGATCCGCCCCACGAACGCGACGATCGGCCGGGTCATGTCGACGCCGAGTTCGGCGAGCACCGACTCACCCGGCTGGGGCTGCGCGGGATACCAGACGTCGGTGTCGATTCCGTTGCGCACCACGTGGACCCGGTTCGGATCCAACGCCGGATACGTGCTCAGCACGTCTTCGCGCATGCCCGAACTGACGGCGATCACGGCGTCGGCCGCCTCTATCGCGGTCTTCTCCACCCAGGATGACACCCGATAGCCGCCGCCGAGCTGTTCGGCCTTCCAAGGCCGCATCGGCTCCAGTGAGTGTGCGGTCAGCACGTGCGGTATGCCGTACAGAAGCGCGGCGAGGTGGCCCGCCAGGCCGGCGTACCAGGTGTGCGAATGCACCACGGTGGCCTGCCCCGACGTGTTGACCATGTTGAGGTCGGCCGACAACGTGGACAACGCGGGGTTGGCGCCCAGCAACGCCGGATCGGGCTCTGCCACGATGGCCCCTGCCCGGGGCGCGCCCATACAGTGCACGTCGACCTCGCACAGATGGCGCAGCTGCGCGACGAGCTCGGTGACGTGGACGCCCGCCCCGCCGTAAACCTCGGGTGGATACTCCCGAGTCATCATCGCCACCCGCATAGTGACGACGGTAATGGCCGCATGTCGCGACCGCAGCTTTGTTTGGGATGCGAATAGGTGTCAATAACCTTGACGGACAGCGGCGAATGCCTAGCCCCTGTCCTCTGGTGCGGATAGGTTTGGATCATGCGGGAACTGCCACACGTGCTGGGCATCGTCCTGGCTGGCGGCGAGGGCAAGCGGCTGTACCCATTGACCGCCGATCGGGCTAAACCGGCCGTCCCCTTCGGCGGCGCCTATCGGCTGATCGACTTCGTGCTGTCGAATCTGGTCAACGCCCGGTATCTCCGGATCTGCGTGCTCACGCAGTACAAGTCGCATTCGCTGGACCGCCACATATCGCGAAACTGGAGGCTCTCGGGGCTTGCCGGGGAGTACGTCACGCCGGTTCCGGCCCAGCAGCGGCTCGGTCCGCGCTGGTACACAGGTTCGGCCGACGCCATCTACCAGTCGTTGAATCTGATCTACGACGAAGACCCCGACTACATCGTCGTGTTCGGCGCCGATCACGTGTATCGGATGGATCCAGAGCAGATGGTCCAGCACCACATCGAG
>CAZOIX010000093.1:0-9419 GCA_964579685.1 uncultured Mycobacterium sp. | reverse complement strand
AGATGTTGGCGGCTGTGCCGCGGATCGACCGGATTGTGCTGACGCACGGCCACGTCGACCACTGCGGTTCCGCCGCCGAACTGCAAGCCGCCACGGGCGCAGCCGTTTTCGCCGGCACCGGCGACGCGGAGACGATCAGGACCGGCGCGGCGATGCCACCGCCGGTGTTCGAAGACTGGGAGATTCCCATTCACGAACGCGTTTCTGCCGGGCTGCCGGAGGCGGCGCCGCCGGTTCCCACGCTGCGCGAACTGCGCGACGGCGACGTCCTGGACTTCGGCGACGGTGCCGAGGTGCTGGCGGTCCCCGGCCACACCGCAGGCAGCATCGCGATCCATCTGCCCCGCCATGGCGTGCTGTTCACCGGCGACACCATCGCCAACGTGGGGGCCGTCATGCTGGGCGTGTTCAACCAGGACCGGGCGCGCACCATCGCCTCGTTCACACGGTTGGCCGCTCTCGATGTCGAGACCGCCTGCTTCGGCCACGGCGAGCCGATCGCCGCGGGCGCCCGGTCTCATATCCGGGAGACGGCTGCCGAACTGGTCGGGTGACGGCGCGTGCCATTTGCCCCGTAGCACTTGCACGACATCGTCCATCACGCGCACGATGTCGGGCATGGCTGAACACACACCGTTGGCGGGCAAGGTCGCCTATGTCACGGGAGCGGCGCGCGGACAGGGTCGTTCACATTGCATAAGGTTGGCCCGCGCGGGTGCCGACATCGTCGCCATCGACGCATGCGGTCCGGTTGCCGAGCACAACGGCTATCCCGCGTCGCTGCCCGAGGATCTCGCCGACACGGTGAATCTGGTCGAAGGCGAGGGACGCAAGATCCGCGCCGAAGAGGTCGATGTTCGCGATCTCGAGGGCCAGCAGCGAGTGGTCTCCGATGCGATCGAGCAGTTCGGGCGCCTCGACATCGTCGTCGCCAACGCCGGGGTGCTGAATTGGGGCCGGCTGTGGGAGATTTCGGCACAGCAGTTCCAAGATGTCGTCGACACCAACCTGACGGGCGTATGGAACACCATCAAGGCAGTGGTACCGGCGATGATTGAGGCCGGCAACGGCGGGTCGATCATCAACATCAGCTCGGCGGCAGGAATCAAGGCGGTGCCGGGCTGCGGGCACTACTGCGCGAGCAAGTTCGGTGTGGTCGCGCTGACCAACTCTCTGGCGGTCGAACTGGGCGAGTTCGGGATTCGGGTGAACTCGGTCCATCCGTACGGCACCGACACTCCGATGGGCAACGACCCGTCCATGTGGCAGCTGTTCGCCGACCACCAGAACTTCATTCACAGCTTCTCCCCCGGCGCGCTGCCCACCGACTCGCTGGCCGCCCCGGATCTGGTGTCCGACATCGTGTTGTGGTTGGCCAGTGACGCCTCGTCGTTGGTGACGGCCGCTCAGATCCCGGCCGACAAGGGCTATCTCAAGATCTAACGCCTAGAGCCGCGATTGTTCCTTGATGCTCGTATCGGTGGTGCGCAGCGGGCGGATGAGCGCATCCTGCCCGAACGACGCGATGAGCTCACCCGCCTCGGTGTGCACCGCGCCGCGCACATACGACATACCCGCGCCCACCTGAGTGCTCTCGTGCGTGTACAGCAGCCAACCGTCCCAAGAGAAGGGTTCGTGGAAGCTGACCGTGATCGTCATCGGCGCCGTCGACACGGTCAGATGCGCCTGGGCGGTCCCGATGCCTTCATGAGCGCGCATCGTTGTGGAAATCCCAAGGTGCCCGGTGAAATACGCGATCAGCGCCTTGGCGAGGTCGTCGCGTTTCGGGATCGGATCGTAATGCAGCCATGCGTGCAGCTCCGGCGGCCCCACCTCGTCCGGGCTGTTCACATCGACGACATCGACGAGCCGCAATTGCCGTCCGGTCATCGGCATCTCGGAGACATTCGCGCCGTCAGGGCCGGTGACCTGCGGCCGCGGTAGGTGATGGCGGATGACATCGGCGGTGGGGACATCGGTCAGCACGGTCGCCGTGATGCACCGCTTGCCGTTCTGTTTGGCCGCGACGATCGCCGTGGCGGTCGACCGACCTTCATTGACCACATCGAGCTCCAGCTCCACCGGACCCGCGCCGACCATGACCGCGCGGGCGAACACCGCGGACACCGAACGCACCGACTTCTCCGGAAAGCGTTTCGCCACAGCGACAATCGCCTGGGCGAGCACCTGCGTTCCCTCGACCACCTGGCGATCGTCCTGGCCGGCGGGGCCGGTCTCGGCGATGTATGTGTTCTCTCCGGCCGGCTGCACGTCGAACAAGTCGAGCAGGTTCTGAACCGTCCAGGACGTCTGCGCTGAGTCTGTGGTCATGGCAGGGAACAGTAACCGAGCCGGGCGAAAAGCGGTAACGTCGTTACCAACATCGGCGCACTGATCGGAAGGTGATCCATGGCGAAGCGCAGCCCTCGGCCGTCGGGCGGCGGCGCGCGCCCGGCGGCGTCCGACGCTGTCGTGGACCTGGACCCGGAGTCGCGGCCCAAGCGATTCATGAAGTCGGCGCTGGCGATTCTCGGGGAGACCGGTCGCACCGACTTCACCGTGCTCGAGGTCGTGGAACGGTCCAAGACTTCGCTGCGGTCCTTCTACCAGCACTTCTCCACCAAGGACGAATTGCTGCTCGCGTTGGTCGACAAGATAATGTCGGAGTCCACGCGCAAGTGGCGCGAGGACACCGCCGGCCTGCCCGCGGTGGATGCGCTGCGAATACTCATCGACCGCATCTGCACGCCCGCGGAAACCACCACGCAGGACAAGGTCAACCGAGGCCTGACGTTCTACAACGACCGCCTGGCCGAGGCGCTGCCCAGCGAGTACGCGCGTGTGCTTTCGCCGGTGCACGAGCTGATCAAGGACATCATTCAGCGGGGCCAGGACGAGAGCACCTTCCGCACCGGCATCGATATCGAGGCCACGGCGGCGCTCATCATGCAGTCGGCACTGGGGGCCATGCGGCTGCGGGTGCTCGGCGCCGAGCTCAGCGGCGTCCCCGTCGGCGCCGACCACATCTACGACTTCTGTGTCAGCAGCCTCACCAGCCGCCGCGACCCCCTCTGACCTGCATCGCACTGATGTGAAAACCACCTCAGCCAGGGGTGGTGTTTTCGCTGGTCCAGACGTGGTAATGTCATTACCACCACAGCCCGCCAAGACGTCAAGGAGGCGCACCATGACCCGCGAACTCCCCTATCCGGTGTTCGACGCCGACAACCACTTCTATGAGCCCAAAGAGGCGCTGACCCAGTTCCTCCCCGATCACCGCAAGGGCGTCATCGACTACATCGACGTCCGCGGACGCACCAAGATCATGGTTCGCAACGTCGTCAGCGACTACATCCCGAACCCGACGTTCGAGGTGGTCGCCCGGCCCGGCGCGCAAGAGGAATACTTCCGCCACGGAAGCGGCGGTAAGAGTTTCCGCGAGGTCATGGGCAAGCCGATGAAGTCCATCCCCGCGTTCCGCAATCCCGAGGCCCGCCTCGAGGTGATGGACAGCCTCGGCCTGGACTACTCGCTGATGTTCCCGACGCTGGCCAGCCTGGTCGAGGAGCGCCTCAAGGACGATCCCGACCTGATCCTCGACATCGTCCATGCGTTGAACCAGTGGATGTACGAGACGTGGCAGTTCAACTACGAGGACCGCATCTTCTCGACGCCCGTGGTGAACCTGGGCAATGTCGATCGCGCACTCGAGGAACTGAACTGGTGTCTGGAGCGCGGCGCGAAAACCGTTCTGGTCCGGCCCGCCCCGGTACCCGGCTACCGCGGTACGCGCTCGCTGGGTGTGGAGGAGTTCGACCCGTTCTGGGACGCCTGCGTCCAGGCCGGTATCCCGGTGTCGATGCACGCCTCGGACAGCGGCTACTCCGAGTACCTCAACGACTGGGAGCCCGGCGACGAGTTCAAGCCGTTCGCGCCGACGGCGTTCCGCATGGTCGCGATGGGCAAGCGTCCCATCGAGGACACGATGGCGGCATTGGTCTGCCACGGCGCGCTCACCCGCAACCCGGACCTGCGCATCCTGTCGATCGAAAACGGCGCAGACTGGGTGCCCTACCTTTTCAAGCAATTCAAGAGCGTCTACTCGAAGATGCCGCACGGCTTCCTGGAGGATCCGATCGAGGCCTTCCATCGCTGCGTGTACGTCGCCCCCTTCTGGGAAGACGACTTCACCCAGATGGCCGACCTACTCGGCATCGACCGCGTGATATTCGGATCTGACTGGCCCCACCCCGAGGGTCTCGCGCAGCCGACTCACCTGATCGACGATCTGCAGGGACTCGATGCAGAAGGGCAGCGAAAGGTGATGGGCGGCAACATGATCGACCTTTTCAAGGTCCCCAACGAGATCGTGCACAAGCCAGGCGTTCCCGCCTTGGAATTCGCCTGATCACAACGGCCTCTATCGTGAGCGTGCGTGTCGCTACGTCGGCACGCACGCTCACGCATTACTGAAAGCGAGCCCGCGCCGTGACCGACGCCGCAAACCCCGAGGTTCTGCTGTTCGCCTCGACCACCCAGTCGTTTCTCGAAACGGGCGCCTCGCTGAGCCGGCTACGTGAACTCCACGAGGCCGGCACATCGTTCGAAAACGACTGGTGGCGGCGCGCCGCCGAACTGGGCTGGACCAGCTTGCTGGTGCCCGAGGAGCTCGGCGGCGGCAGCGTGTCCGGCGGTGTCCCTGGCGGAGTCACCGACCTTGCTCTGGTCGCGGAACTGTGCGGCCGGACGGTCGCTCCCGGTCCGCTGCTCCCGGTCAGCATCGTGCTGGCAGGTTTGGTCGAGGCACCCGAAAACCACGAGCAGACAATCGAATCCCTGACCTCAGGCGAGATCGTGGCCTCGTGGGCGGTCTACGAGCCGGGAAAACAGTGGTCTCCCCTCGACGCGTCCGTCACCGCGACGCGCACCGACACCGGATACCGCATCGACGGCGTGAAGGATCGTGTCGAGGCCGGCGCCCAGAGCGCGGTGTTGCTCGTGACGGCGAATTGCGACGGAGCGCTGCGCCAGTTCCTGGTCCCGACAGACGCATCCGGCGTTCGCGTCGAATCGCAGGCCTCGATCGACATGGTGAAAACCTATGCTCGGGTGGATTTCGACGGCGTCGAGGTGGATGCCTCCGCTGTCGTCGGTTCGGCCGAGCAGACCCCGGCGCTGATCGCACGGCAGACCCAGATCGCCACGATCCTGCAGTGCGCCGAGATCGTCGGCATTTTGGAGACGGTCGTCGGCTTCACCATCCAGTGGGGGTTTGACCGGCATTCGTTCGGCAGGCCGATCGGCTCCTACCAGGCGCTGAAACACAAGTACGCCGATCTGAAGATCTGGTTCGAGGCATCCCGGGCGACGACGAACGCCGCGGTGGCCGAGGTGGCTGCGCGCTCAGCGGATGCCGAGATGGCGGTCAGTGTGGCGAAATCCTATGTGGGCGAACATGCTCCGGGCATGCTGCAGGACTGCATCCAGCTGCACGGCGGCATCGGTGTGACCTGGGAGCACGATCTGCACATCTTCCTGCGGCGAGTGACGTTGTATCGCTCGTTGTTCGGCACGCCCGAGGATCACAACCTCCGCGTGTACGCGCTGACGAAGAATCTGGTGGGGCCACGCGAAAGCTGGGGACGAGCATCATGACCGATACCGCATCGGCACCGACCGAAACGACAGAGTCGGTCGAGGAATTCGCGACGCGGGCACGTACCTGGTTGGCGCAGAACATGCCGCCGATCGACCCGGCTAATCCGCCCGAGCACGACCGCGGCGAAGAGGAACCCTGGCATCGCGCGCGGGAGCTGCAGAAGAAGCTGTACGAAGGCGGCTTCGCCGGCATCTGCTTCCCTCGTGAGTACGGCGGTCTCGGACTGCCCATCGCCTATCAGAAGGCGTTCAATACCGAGTCACGGTGCTACGAGCTGCCGATCATTCTGAACACCCCGACATTCACCATCTGCGCCGCGACCATTCTCGACACGGCGTCCGAAGAACAGAAGCAGAAGCACATCTCGGCCGCGCTGCGCGGTGAGGAAGTCCTCGTCCAGCTCCTGTCGGAACCCAGCGGCGGTTCGGATCTGGCCGGGGTCATCACCCGCGCCGACCGCAAGGGCGACAAGTGGGTGATCAACGGCGCCAAGACCTGGAGCACCAGCGCTTTCGCCGCCGACTACGGCCTGATGCTCGCCCGCACCGACTGGGAGGTGCCCAAGCACGAAGGCCTGACGATGTTCCTGGTGCCCATCAACAGCGAAGGCATCACGCTGCGCCGCATCAAGCAGGTGAACGGTTCGGTCGAATTCTGCGAGGAGTTCTTCGACAACCTCGAGCTCGGCGACGACGCCGTCGTCGGCGAGGTGAACGGCGGCTGGCATGTGGCGTCGCGCCAGCTGTACCACGAGCGTCGCGCCGTCGGTGGCGGCTCGGAGTTTGCGAGCGGCATTGGCGCCGAAGGTAAGTCAGACGTACCGATCGACTACGTCGCCCTGCTGGAGGCGACCGGACAGGCCGACAGCGAGCGGGCGCAGGAGGCGGCCGGCCGCGCGCTGGTGCACCGTGTCGTGCGCGAGCAGCTCATCGACCACGTGTACCACGGTGTGCTCGACGGCTCGCTGCCGCCGGCCGCCGGCTCGATCATCCGGATCGCCCACGCAGACGTTCATCATCTGGAATTCGACACCGTGTTGTCGCTCAGCGGCAGCTCAGGAGTCGTCGATGTCGGCGACGACATGATCCGCTACGGCGAGCGATACCTGTCGCGGCAGGCGGCCGCGCTCGGCGGTGGCACCACCGAGATCGCACGCAACATCATCGGCGAACGCGTGCTCGGCTTTCCCCGCGAGCACGCCGCTGACCGGGGCGTGCCGTTCAACCAGGTCAAGCACAACAGGGGCTAACGCCTCAGCGTCCGCCGGAAGGCGAGAAGACGACGATGTTGTCCTCGCAGCGCCGCCCTGAGCCATCCGCTCCAATTTCGCTCCCCGGCGGACAGCGGCATCGTGCGCACCACCTCTGTCAGGGTGTCCAGCGCCACGTCGAGCAGGTCATCGACCTCGATTTCGGGCGGGCCGGCCGGCGACGGGCGGGGTTCGAGATCAGCCAGGTCGCCCACGATGTCGTAACCCTGCGCTTGAACGAAGGTGGCGAACTCCGAGGCCTTCGCGCTCACCCAACCGAATTCCTCGGCGGGCAGCGTTGCCAATTCTCTCCTCGGTGCCACGATCAAGATGTTGCCTGCAAGATATTCCTTGACCGCAGATTCGTAGCGCCCCCACGCAATGCTTCCCTGCAGCCGGTCATTCAACCGCCGCAAGAGTTCCAGCTGCACCGCGTCCAGAGTGCTGTTGGCCGGTGGCAGATCGTGTATCAGGCGCTCGGCATCGATACCGAGCACCGAGTTGAAACGCTGCCAGAGCAGGTGCGATGAGTCGAAAGGAGACGGCATCGTCACGACGTGGACCCGGTCCGCCGGTAGGTTGTGTCCCCAGTTCCGCAGGATGCGTGACAGATCTTGGAATTCCCAGAACGGGTCATCCGAACTGGCCGGGTCACGAATCGAATCCAGGAATTCCCCATAGGTTTTCGTGTGCTGATTCTTGATGTGCTCCTGCCACACCGATGGGATCTGGCGTGCTAGGTCCCGTACCGTGCACACGATGTGTACCTCGGCGAAGTCCAACGAGTTGATCGCCTGCGCCGCTTGCTCTTCCGACGCAGTGGACAACAGTTCGTGCGAGATGAGCGACGAGCCCGGCCAGTCGCGGATCTCGTCGACGAGCCCGTGCCACGCACCTGCATGCGCTGGGTCCACCCAATCCAGGTAGCGCGTCGGCTGGATATGAACTGCAGCGTGAAAGTGTGCCTCACGGATCTCGCCCGGGTACAGCAGCCCTTGCTGTAGCGCGGCGTCACGGTTGCGCCACATCCGGTCCTGTAGGTAGGTGGTACCGGTCTTCGGCAGTCCGATATGGAGATATACGCGCCGCGTGTCGATCGCATCAACGGTGTTCACCACGAATCACCTCGTCGGCACGGCCACCACCAGCGCATACAGGCACTGCCAAGCCGATTCTCAGGGTTCACCTCGGTTAACCTATCGCGTTTCGATTGCGACCACGGGCCTGCCCGGATTCTCGACGTCCACTTCGGCGAACCGAGACTAGAACAACGTCGGCTGCACGGCCTCGGGTGCGACTGCGGCAACGGCGTCCGTCCCCCTGGCCGGACGCCGCCGGTCCGGGGCCAGGCCGTGCTTGGCGATCAGCGGAGTCACCCTGTCGTGCAACGCCTTCCTGTAATCAGTCGGCAGATACGCTCCGCGCCTGAACAACTCGCGATACACCGAGACCAGTTCGGGATGCGACCGCGCCAACCAGGCCATGAACCATCCACGCGTCGAGCCCCTCAGGTGCAAGCCGAACGCGGTCACCCCCGTCGCGCCCGCCGCGGCGATCTGCCCCAACAGCGCGTCGAGATGAGCCCCGGAATCCGTGAGGTACGGCAGCACCGGCGCCACCATGACGTGGCAGTCAAGTCCCGCGTCGCGGACTGCAGAGATGAGTCCGAGGCGGGCGTGCGGCGTCGGCGTCCCCGGCTCGACATCCTTGTGCAGTTCGGGGTCACCGACGGCCAACGACACTGCGACGCTGACGTCGACGTACCGGGCCGCGTCGGTGATCAACGGCAGATCGCGACGCAACAGCGTGCCCTTCGTCAGGATCGAGAACGGTGTACCTGAATCTGCAAGTGCCGCAATGATTCCCGGCATGAGCGCATAGCGTCCCTCGGCACGCTGATACGGGTCGGTGTTGGTGCCCAGCGCGACCGTCTCCCGTTGCCACGATCGCCGGGACAACTCGCGCCTCAGCACGTCGGCGACGTTGGTCTTGACCACGACCTGGGTGTCGAAATCGGCGCCCGAATCGAACTCCAGATATTCGTGGGTGGGCCGGGCGAAACAGTATCTGCAGGCGTGCGAACAGCCGCGGTAGCCGTTGACGGTGTAATTGAAAGGCAGCATCGCCCCGTTCGGCACCTTGTTCAACGCCGACTTGCAGAGGATCTCGTGAAACGTCATCCCCTCGAACTGCGGCGAACGCACGCTGCGGACGAAGCCGATGCGCTGCAGGCCGGGCAGTGCGCCGTCGTCGACACTGACGCCTTGCCCATCCCACCGCACCCTGCCATTCGAACTGATGTTCGATCGAATGTCAAGAAATTACTCGGGCGGCGTGGTGAGGCTGATCGCGTCGACCAGCAGTCGCGCCGCCACCGCCGCGCCGTCGGCGCGGATCGAGCCGGCCAACTCCCCCGCCCGCACGCGCACCGCAGGAGCCAGCGCAGCCCCGAGCGCAGCCGACAGGGATTCGATCGTCGGATCGGGGCCGCCGTGGGCGCCGCCGATCCCC